>CAZATZ010000075.1:0-7785 GCA_964488175.1 uncultured Spirochaetales bacterium | reverse complement strand
GGCAAACCTAACGGACGCAAACCTACATGGGGCAATCCTAGCTGAAGCAGGCCTAAGGCTGACAAACCTAACGGCCGCAGATCTAAGGTGGGCCTACTTAATAAAAATACGAATAGGCGTGAGAGAGGATTCGATGATTCAAAGCATAAGGTGGCATAAAACAAAAATTTTTCTACCTGATTTTCACTTCGATGATTTAGATACAAGACAAAAATTTGAAAATCAAATCCTCAACGAACCAAATTGCAAGAGAGTTATCTATAATGGAATACCTCTACCTGAGTATAAAAACATGTCATCAGAAGAGAGAGATGTACACAGAGAACGCTGTGAAAAAGCCTATGCTTGGTATTGTCAGCCAGCTCAACGGGAAAAAACCCCATCCCCTCACCCCCTAATCACCGACTCCAAGGAATTTTTCATCAAACACCCCGAATCTATCAAGTAACCCCCTCTTTCTTTTGGGGGACAACACCTCTTTCACCTCTGCAAGAACTCTCTCTTGCGCGCTCAAAGCCCAACCACTCGATACTCTTCTACCGATTAACACGACTTCTATTGACATTTTTCTCTGTTATTCATAGCATTCCTCTTCGATTCTTACCAATCTTCTAACATAAGAAATTGGTAAGAAATTCCGACGCAGTCAGTTTAAATTTTTAATAGAGGGTCTATTTCTAAAAAGACTTTCTCTCATCAACCAAAGGAGCTTGTTCGTCCATGAAAAAATCCTCTCTACTTATCGCACTATTTCTTTTTTCCTCTCTCTTTCAGCTCGCCGCACAAGAGGGATTTATCACCGTAGGGCCGAAAAACCAACCGATAGAGCAGAAGTTCTCCGTTGGGCTCGCCTTAGGATGGCCGTCAAGTTTTACCTTTAGTTTCTACGATTTTGAGCTGGGGCTTTCAAGCTTCTACCTAGGTGGACTAAGTGCTTTTCTAGACGCAAAAATTGTCGGAGGAGATATCCCCATCAAAGGCTCAAACAACCTAAAATGGTCTGTTGGCTTGGGATTCGAAGGAGGTTTTTGGAAGCCGTTCTCCGGTTTCGCCTCGGGTGATAGTTTCTTGGGTAGCGTAACGAATTGGAACGCTTACCTGCGTATCCCCGTCGAATTTAGTTGGATTATTCCCAATTTTGCTAAAAATCGGTTTCAACTCCTCGTAAAAATCGGTCCGTCAATCGGAGTAGCAGGAAGTGTTTATGCGAACCCAAATCTCAATGCAACCGGATTTAGCTTCTCTGGATTTGGACAGGCTGGATTCAGATACTATTTCTAAAGGGTACCTCTAAAAAGTCCCCTCCCCCGTCTTAAATCGGTTAAAAGATGACGGGGGCAAATATTTCATCCGCTACGATCATCAACAGAGTTCTGACGAGAGCTTGCAAGAGCTTGTCAAATTTCTGTCAGAACCCTCGCCAAAATCGCACCCCTCTCATCCGTTCTTCTCTCAAATCTTGTTTTAGCCAGAAATGGAAAGAGAACTAACTGATAGTATCGAGCTAGAAAATGGAATCAGGCAAACGCAGAGGGCAAAAAAAGACCTGTGAACTTCTGGACGTCTAAATAGCTCACAGGTCTAACTTATCTATAACTCAATTCGTAAACGTCTCCCCCTCTTCACACTGATTTCAAAAAAGCAGAGATGATCCAGCTCTCTAAAAAGTATAAATCTTCATTCCCCCAAGTAAAATTGGGATAATGAAAATTAGAAAACGTTCGTGTATATATTCGACGAAAGAGAAGAAGACTTTAGAGGATTTAATCATTTATTTAGAGAGCATCCTCTATCTTTCACAAGAGTCTTTCTCTATGATGGAGAGGTATGAATTATAAAAAACTACCGATTTATCGATCTCGCAAAGAGATCTTGAAGGCGATCGCAGAGAATCAGATTACCATCATTGAGAGTACCACGGGGTCGGGGAAGACGACGGTTCTCCCCCTTTTGCTCTACGAGGCTGGTTACACGCAGGGGGGGATGATAGGAATCACCCAACCAAGGCGAATTGCGACGCTAAGTGTCAGCGAATTTATCGGACAAATCGTCAATAAAGAACCCGACTTTGTCGGCTACAAGATGCGGTTTGACGATACGACAACTCCCGCTACCAAGATAAAAATCATGACAGACGGCTCTCTCTTGCAAGAGATGAAGAGCGATCCCTATCTCTCCAAATACTCTATCATCATGGTCGATGAGGCGCATGAACGTAGCCTGAACATCGATTTTTTACTGGGAATTCTCAAGAAAATTCTCACAGAGCGTAAAGATTTCAAGGTAATCATCTCGAGTGCCACGCTCAATACCCAAGCCTTCTCTGAGTATTTCTTCTCGGCTCCCGTTCTTCGCATCGATACACCTCTCTATCCCGTTCAAGTTATCTACGACCCCCCCAAAGATAAGGAGATGGATAGCTATCTCGAGAAGATCGAAGAGATCATCGTTCACGGGGTCGAGAGTCGATCGATGAAGGACGCTCTCATCTTCTTACCGGGAGAGGCGTACATCAACGGAGTCTACCATCTACTGATGAAGAATCCGCTTCTTCAACGTAAATGCTTGTTTCTCAGACTGTACGGTAGACTCAGTCGCCAAGAGCAGGCGCGAGTCTTTTTACCCACGCCCCGAGGCAAATCGAAGATTATCCTCTCGACCAATATCGCCGAGACCTCGGTCACCATCGATGGCGTCGAAATCGTTATCGATAGCGGATTGTCCAAACTAAACTACCACAACCCCCTCACCTTTACCTCCGCCCTCGAAGAGGTTCACATCTCCAAGGCCTCCGCCGCCCAACGAAAAGGGAGAGCGGGGCGAACCCGTCCAGGAATATGCTATCGACTATACGCCCGAGAGGAGTTTGATAAAAAGGATAATTACACAAAAGAGGAGATATACAGAACCGATCTAGCTGAGGTTGTCTTAAGGATGGCCGAACTCAACCTCAATGATTTTGAAAATTTTGACTTCATCAATCGCCCCGGTGTCAAAGCGATCAGAGGAGCGGTTCAAACGCTTGAGTCTTTAGACGCTCTCAAACCCGACCGTCAACTGAGTCAGGTCGGTCAATTCATGGCACAACTGCCACTCTCTCCCCGTCACTCACGTATTATATGGGAGGGGATTCTTAAATATCCAAACGTTCTCAGTGAGATACTGATCGTCGTCTCCTTCCTCTCCACCCACTCCCCGTATCTCATTCCTTCGGGCAAGCTTCATGACGCAAGAAAACGACACCAATCCTTTAGCTCTCCTTGGGGTGACTTTCTCTCGTATCTAAATCTATTTAACGCCTTCACCCAGAGCAACGACCCCGAGCACTTCTGTCGGAAAAATTTTCTCGACCTACGAATTATGTACGAACTAGTTCACATCAATGAGCAGTTGCGTGATATCTTAAGTCAAAAGGAGATTCCAATCCTTGGGGGAGGAGACGTCGAAGATATTCTCAAGGCGTGCGCCAAGGGACTCGTTCAATTTATCTGTGAGCATGAGAAACGATACACCTACCGTTCACAGACAACAGAACGGATTATCATTCATCCAGGTTCTGTTCTCTTTAAGAAGAACCCAGCCCCCAAACTCGTTGTCGCAGGAGAGATTATTCGCACCTCACAGATGTTTGCCCGCTCGGTCTCCGTTCTCAAACCAGAGTGGCTCAAAGAGATAGATCCCCAATTCGAAAGTCCCCAGAAGATGAAAGGAAAGAAAAAAAAGAGAGAGAACTCTTCTCTGCTCCCCTTCAATCCTACGGAACAGAAAAGAGGCGATCGTCCTACCAAAAACTCAAAGAATCCAACCGCCCCTCGCGAGATCGACTCCCTTCAGATAGGGGATTTTTCCTTTCCAGTCTTCTCAGGCAAGAAAAAAATCGTCTCTTTCGAGTACGAAAAAATTCAAAAATGCCTCTCTCTCTTTACACATATCGATTTCATTCCCGCGTTTCCCTCGCAGAGAGGCGAGGTACTCTTTAAAGGGAAGAGATTAATGAAGGGAGCGAAAGTCAACTCGATTCTTCACTACCTCTACTTCACCAATCGTTCTCCCCTTCTCTCATCGGAGTTACCCAAAAAGAATTTTCACCTCTACGAACCGAGCCATCGAGAATCTCTTTTTAAAAACCTTGATAAGGTTCTGCTAATTGACTGGGAGAAGAGTGGAGAGAGGAGTTCTTTTGTTACTTTAAACAGTGATGAGAAAGAGACTTTCTGGTTTAGCTTGCAGAGCGATTTGCAACTTGCGGTGAACGAGTCAACTCTGAGTCTCAACACCCTCTTTGACAGGACGGAAAAATCTCTCACTCCCAAAGAGGAGGAGAAGAGTTCATCACTCTATGAATATTTAGAGAATCTCTTTCTCTTCTAGAACAATCCTCTTATCCCTCTCGCTCTGAGAGATCTTTCCGGAGCGAGATTTTATTCAAAGAAAACATAATTTTTCTCGCTAATTTTTGCTCGATACATCGCAGAACGTCCGTTTTCGAGAAACTCTGACACGGAGTTCGCATTTTTGGGATAGAGAGCGACACCGACCGAGACGGAGAGAGCCAATTTTTCACCCTCTACCTCTATCTCCGAAGAGATATTTTCAAACATACGATCGAGGACGACTAAAATATCATCCTCGTACGCCAGTTCATCTAAAAAGATCACAAATTGATCGTTTTCAAAGCGAGCAACCACATCTGTTTCTCGAAAAGAGAACTGCAATTTCCTCGCAACTTCGCAGAGAACCTCATCTCCCTTCTGATGACCAAAGCGTTGATTAACCCTCTTGAAATCATTGATATTAAAGAAGAGAAGCCCAAGAAGACTCCCCGTCTCTTTTGATTTTTCAATCGCCTTTTCTACGGCCTTTTCCCAGTAGAGTCGATTTGGTATCTCAGTGAGTCGGTCAAACTCGTGCAAAGAAGCTCTCTTGCCCCTTCCTCTCTGATCTAAATCGTGTAGCATGGCGATAAAATCATCGCTCTTTTTTCTTTTTAATAGGCGAAGCAAAGTCAATTCGATGGGTGAAAAAGTACCATCCGCCTTTCGTATCTCGACCTCTCCACGAGAACGCCCCTCTCTCTTGGCAACGTGCCAAATCCCTTCGTAGAATTCATCAGAAGTCCCCTCACCATTGAGAGTAGAGAGGTTCTTTCCCACTAGATCTTTTTTCACATGGCCTAACATAGATTCAGCCGCAGGGTTTACTCTTTTAATCAGACCTTTTGAGTCAAGCAAAAGGATCCCATCGCGAGTGAAAGAGAAAAAGTTATTGAATATCCCAATAAATTGCCTCTCCCTATGTGAAGAGTTTTTAAAAAAAGTTGAGATTAACCAGAGAGAAAAGAGAAAGAAGAGAAGAAGAGCGAGAAATATTTTAAATCTTAGCTGAAGGACACTCTGTCCTAAAAAGCTCTTGTTAGGAGTAAAAAGAAAAAGTGTCCAAGGAAGCTCATCTTGATTAAAGAAAAATCTTTTTCTAATGAGATAACCACTCTCTTCTGAAAAAAAGAGAGGCGATTCTTCTGCATTACGCTCCATGTAGCTGCTCATGGGGGTTCGCAAGACATCCGCTCCGCGAAAATCTTCCTCATTTATCCCATTAGAAAGAACAATTTTATAATTTGGATCGATGAGAGCGTAAACATAACTCTCCTCGCTAAAAGAGATGGCATCTTCGAAGATTTTTCGCATCCCATCTCGGGTAAACTCAACCTGTGCCAACCCCCATATTTTCTTTTCCGCCTCATCATCCGTCTCATCATTCTTTTCATCATTCGTCTTGTGAGAAGAGAGGAAAAGTGGAAAGAAAAGAGCTATCACATCGCGTTTAACAAAGGGACTAAAGTACAGAGGTGTAAGAACAGGCATCTGCTGATGAAGAGCTTGTCCCCCCTCTTGTTCGGACAAACTAGTCGCAGATACTTCGGAGAGATCGACAAAGACACCTTCACGAAACTCCATTAGACGGTAAAACGTTGAGGGTCTTTTCTGAGACACGACCTCAACGGTTAGAGCCAGAGGAAGTTCGTAATTCGTCAAATAGGATTGCATTATCTTTAAGATCTCTTCAGAAGAGGGTTTGAGGTCTGAAGAGTACTCGTAAATCCTCTCTTGATACGGAGAAAAATTCACAACCATCTTTTCTATGCTCTTCTCAAGATTGGTAAAAAGCGTATCCGATCTCTCATCGAGAATATAAAAAGCCTCTCTCTTAGCGTGATCTTTAACGATGCCAAAGAGCGAGAGAAGAAAAAAAACAAAAACGAGAGAAAAGAGAGAAAAAATTATTCTTTTTGGGAAATACGGTCTCAACTCGTGTCCTACTAGTTCGTTTTTATAAAATACCAGAGTGTTAAAAAGAGATCTCAAAACGTACCAGCAAACGCAACTACGTGAGCAAGCACATGAGAATATCAAACACACGAGAATACCAAGTCAAGAAAGATGACGAAAACGCTTTTCTCATCTCTCTTGTTATGATTTCATGCATGAATACTCATATGAGATATCTTAGAATCTCTCGACCCTCTTTTCCAGAAAGCTTCTCGCATTTTTCTCTGTTTTATAAAATATCATCTAAATCCATAAAATTGAAAAAAAATATCGCACGAGAGGCGAGAACTCCCCCATGAAAGAGAGCCACCCCCCAAACGGAATTTAAGTTGGCGTACCTCTAAAAGTCGATTTCTTCAAAAAATAACAGAGAGATTTTTTCGTCTTCGAGTTGAAAACGGAGTTTAGCTGAGTTTGGTAGATATCTTGGTAGATATTTTAGCGAGAGATAAAAAAGAATTTTTTAGGGCTGCTATTAACAGCCTCTTATTATTAATTAGTTATTTCTCGAATTAGTTATTTCTCGGATTGGTTATATTTCTCGGTTCTCTCTCAACAAAACTCACTCTTGCTCATAATTGAGAAGTGTCTTCACACGGTAGCTCGCCAATTTTTTCTCATAACCGAGGAAAGGCAGACCGATAATTCCAAAGATATCTTCGACCTTCGCTCCACACTGTTCAATGAGTGAGATCGTCGCCTCGATGGTTCCTCCCGTTCCAATCAGATCGTCTACAATCAAAAATCGATCCTCTGGTTTGACATCTTCTTGATGAAGCTCGATTTTAGCCACTCCGTACTCAAGAGTATAATCAGCCGAAAGTGTCTTCCCAGGAAGCTTCCCCTCCTTGCGCAAAAGAACGAGCGGAAGAGCGAGCCGCTGAGCAAGAGGAGCCGCAAAGAGAAAACCGCGAGCCTCAATCGCAGCGATCGAGGTAATCGAACTTCCACGATACAACCTCTCCATCTCATCCAGACACCAAGAGAACGCTGGCGGATTTGTGAGAACAGAGGTAATATCGTAGTACAAAATACCGGGAATCGGAAAATCTTGAACTTTTCGAATCGCACCATCTAAATCGAAATGATTCTCTTTTTTCATGCAAAAATCTCCTCGTTTACCTAGAAATCCCCCAAGATCATCCGCAAAATATCTTGAGTCTCCTCCTTGAGTCATCTCTAGCGGTCAATTTCGCTAAAAGCAAGAATGATCCAGAGACCCTTTTTGTATGAATGTTAGAGAAGAGGTCTATTTTTTAGGCTTCTTTAGTTTGTTTAGGACACCTCTAAAAAATCAATTTCAGAAAATAACGAGGATATTTTTTGGCAAGTCAAGGAACTGAAAACGGAGTTTAGCCGAGATTTACCACGGTACTAAATGAGTATTTCAGTGGCTCCATAACAAATTAGAATTGACAAAAAAGATCAAGTTAGAACTGAAAAAGGGGTTTTAGAG
>CAZATZ010000074.1:0-7880 GCA_964488175.1 uncultured Spirochaetales bacterium | reverse complement strand
CTGGACAAAAAATCTCTTCGTTATTTTCTGAAATCGGGTTTTAGAGGCATCTTAATTTTAAAATATACGCTTAATGTCTTGAAATCGGGGGAGAGATCTTATAATGATATCGATCTAGGTTACTTCCAAGGACTATCTCATTGGAGTCTTGAGAAGTGCTTTTCGCAAAGAGACAGGAATATAATTTATGGAATTAAGTTTACACGAACACAAATTTACGATTGCAGGCCCCCACTTTACAAAGGGAGCGACAGCCCCTGACTTTCAGGCGATTGCTAGCTCATCTCCCCTCGGGCCTCCCACTCAAGAGATTTTAAAATCCTTTCAAGGAAAGAAGATATTGACCTCTTTCCCATCAATCGATACAGGGACTTGCCAGTTGCAGCTCCAGCGATTCAACAAAGAGGCGGAGTCCCGTGGAGTTCCTGTCATCGTCCTATCGTGTGATCTCCCCTTCGCCCAGTCGCGTGGTTGCGAAGCCTTCAAAGCGGAATCAGTTCACACTTTCTCCGATTTCGCCCTCCATGATTTTGGAAAAAAATATGGACTTCTCCTCAAAGAGATCCCCCTTCTTGCCCGTGCCGTCTACGTCTTAGACGAAAAAAATACCATCCTCTATTTTGAAATCGGAAAAGAAATTACCGCTGAACTCGATTATGATAAGGCGTTGAGTTTTCTCTAAAAAGAGAGTTTGATGATTTTATCATTTTATTTGAGGTCACCTTCCCCTCTCCCTCTCTCTTCGTGAAGGGGGGAGAGGAAGAGCCACAAATACCCTAAAGTCTGCCTCTAAAAGATCTAAAAAAATCTTGTTTTAACTCTCTTGCTACCAACCTTCAAATTTAAAAGATAAAATGGAAGAGAAAAGACTTCTTTTCTATCTCAAGGTTTGTTATCTTAAAAAAGACGTTTAGTAATCGACGTTTAGCAATCTTATAAAAAAATAGAGAGGTATTTTGGTATGGCATCTAATCATCTAAAACGTATCGATCCAGAGATCGCAGATATTTTAAGTAGAGAAGAGGTTCGGCAGAGACAAAATTTAGAGTTGATCGCCTCAGAAAACATCGTATCAGATGGCGTTTTAGAGGCGATGGGTTCGATCTTGACGAATAAGTACGCCGAAGGATACCCAAATCGTCGGTACTACGGAGGGTGTGAGGTCGTCGATGAGGCTGAGACTCTGGCGATAGAGAGAGTGAAGCAACTCTTTGATTGTGAGTATGCCAACGTTCAACCCCACTCTGGCTCCAGTGCCAATATGGAACTCTACGGTGCCGTCTTAAAAGAGGGCGATACCATTCTGGGACTTGATCTCTCACACGGAGGTCACTTAACCCACGGGTCTCCCGTCAATTTCTCGGGTAAAACCTACCGTTTCATCTCTTACGGAGTCTCCCCTGAGAGCGAGCAGATCGATTATGACGCCCTTGAAGAGGTCGCATCCAAAGAGAAGCCGAAGGCGATTATTGCTGGTGCGTCTGCCTACCCAAGACGGTTTGATTTTTCTCGAATGCGGGAGATCGCCGACTCGGTGGGAGCCTTCTTGATTACCGATATGGCTCATTACGCGGGCTTGATCGCTGCCGATCTATACCCCAACCCCCTTCCTCACTCACACTTCGTCACGTCGACGACGCACAAGACTCTCAGAGGGCCTAGAGGGGGAATTATTCTGATGCATCGGGACGCAGAAAATACCATCGGTGTGGTCGCTCCCAAGAGTCAGCGTGTCAAGAAATGGTCCGAAGTTATCAACTCTCAAGTCTTTCCTGGGATGCAGGGGGGGCCTTTGATGCACGTGATTGCTGCCAAGGCCGTCGCCTTTAAAGAGGCACTTGATCCCTCGTTTAAGGAGTACCAGAGACAGGTTTTACTCAACGCCAACTCCCTCGCCTCGGGGTTGATGGAGAGGGGGATAAATCTCGTCTCAGGGGGAACCGATTCTCATATTCTCTTGGCGAACCTTACCTCACTTGAGATAACGGGAAAAGAGGCACAACTCTGGCTCGACGAGGCGGGTATCACCGTCAATAAAAATACGATTCCCTTTGAACCTCTCTCCCCGATGGTTACCTCGGGGATCCGTTTAGGAACCCCCTCACTCACAACACGGGGGATGAAAGAGTCCCAAATGGAAGAGATTTCGGGGTATATCGTTGAGGTGTTGAAATCAAAAGGGGAGAAAGCTTCACTCGTACGTGAGCAGGTGCTAAAGCTGACGGAGCAGTTTCCTCTCTTTCAGAAGTAGTTCTGAAAAAATAGCCGTGTAAAAATGGCTCCCTCTGAACTCTAGCGTTTGGCGTCTAGTGTTTAGCGTTTTTTTTGGGGGGGGCGAGAAGTCTCTTGCTCCCCAACGACTCTCTTGTCTAAAAGAGAGTCGTTGGAGGGTTCATCTTTTTTGGCGGTGTTATTTTTTATCGGGCGAAGAGTCGGGTCTCTACCACGACGATTTACTTCTTTTGATAACCTTTTTAATCTCCTTAGAACCGATCCAGACCTTACGATTTGTCTCGACGTTGGTTAGTTCTAGATCGACTTGGTAGAAGATAGAGGTCGTCCCCTTTTTGGAGTCCGTAATCGAGTTGACGACACCCTGTAAGAGAAAGTCCGTTCCAGTAGATTGAGCTAAGGCTTTACGACTCGCCTCGGAGGCGAACGACTGTTGATCTTCTAACTCCGCACGTAGTTCAGCCCTCTGTGATCCCCCCGCAACAACGTCTATCTCCCCGCTATTGATAAAGGCTCGTTCGATATCTTTGATGAACGTATCGGTTGAGATATGCTCGGAACTCTTGTTTCGAATCGTACCGACAAGAATCGTAGGGGGGGTATTGTTGTTATCTTTTAAAAAGTTGCTAATCCAAGGTCGTTTTAGAGAGTCTTCAATCATCTCGGCGGCGACCTCTTTTGAGTCGGTATCGTTCCATCGACCGCTTAGATCGGTAACGGTACGGGAGTCAACACGGTTAACCTGAGTCGCACAACCTACCGCCAGAAATCCCAATAAAATTAAAATAATAAAACCTGAAACTCTTTTCATAACGTTCTACTCCTCGATCTTTGTTACCAATCTTTATCGCCAATCTTCTGTTGCTAATCTTTATCGGCAATTCAGCGTCACTAAAATAGCCATTTAGCGTCGCTCTGAATCTCGGCTAAACTCTGTTTAAGTTCCTTGACTGGACAAAAATCTCTTCGTTATTTTCTGAAACCGACTTTTTAGAGGTACTGCTAAAACTTCGATTAATTATCCAGCTCTTTTTCTAGGTTTTGAAGAACACCGTCTACATCAACATCACCACTCTGGTTTTTTGAGAGACTCTGCTTACTCTTTTTCAAAATATTTTTCTTGGGAAGAGAGACCAAGGCGTAGTAACGCTTCTCTTCTTCGTTGTAAAAGACCTCTTCGATGAGAGTTCCGTTGAGCGTCTCATCGCTGACCTCTTTGGTGACCTGCTCGTAGTAGGAGACGGCACTCTCTGCGGTTCCAGCCTGTTTAAAAGAGTCGGTGACTGCGTTTTTGATACTGACTGAGACCTGTCCCGCAATCTGGGCGCGTGCCTGCGTGATCGCCTGCTGTTTGGCTCGGCTTGGTGAAGAGAGACCGCTCTCGCCAGCTCCGTAGATCTTGGTGTCGCTGGCAGGGAGATTTAACGTCCAGCGGGGGTTACCATTTGGTAAAAAATCTTTTGAGGCACACCCTACTAGAAGGACAAATAGACTAACACTGAAAAAAATACTTTTACTCATCTTAACCCTCTCCTATCGCTCTCTGATTTAGCCCTTGACTCAGAGCTGAAACCATCTCTCTCTCTACTTTCTTAATCATCGCTCCAGTGGCTGAGTCAATCGCCGCCGATTCATTGATGGCAGAGACTCGACCGAGTTCTTGCCACGTAAGAAAAATCTTTTGATCATCTTTTAAAACAAGGCTGATCGCCCACCGAAGATTGACGTATCGATTATTTAGATCGACCGGCTCGGTACCGCTTGCTAAGACGGCGAGGTAGTCAAATATCTCCCCTTCGAGAGAGTCTTCCTTCTCTTTTCTCAGGAAAAAGAGGTGAAACCCTAGAGGTTCTAACGCCTTTTGGACAGCGGTGACGATCTGCTCTTCGACGGTGGCATCACTGATAAGAAGAAGAATAATCGACCCCGCCACCTCATCTCTTTTTTGATGAATTTCTGCGACAAGAGAGAGGTTATCCATAACGGGGGCAGAAGTCAAAATTTGAAGAAAAGTTTTTTGTGTTGAGATCGTTTTTGAGAGATTGATAGCGTTGTTGTAGAAGGCGAACTGTGTGAGAGGCTCCTCTTCGCTATCTCCTCTCTGAACTAAGAGGTCTCGTTTTTGCTCTAACGCTGTGATCTCGCTCGAGATCGTAGCCGCTCGTTTCTGTTTGTCGAGATAGGCGACGACGTAGTAGACCCCTTTCTCTTCGTAAGAGTCGCTAAACTGAACCTGAGCTAGCTCTTGATTGGCACGAACTTCGACCGTCTGGCGAAAGGTGGTTCCGTCGGTGGAGACTCCATCGAGCTGTCGTTCAAAGTCATCGATCGCAGTGTCGCTTCTGACTTGGGCGCCGAAGTACTCCGCCAACCCCGCTTGCGCCTTTCTCTCGGCCTCCTCTCGGCTCTTTCCCTCTCCCATTCGGCTTAGGTACTCCGCCTGCGGATAGACCGTACTCAACCCTTTTGAAAACCAGAGAGGTGTCTGGGAGAAGAGAGGGGAGAAGAGGGAGAGGGTCATCAGAGAAAAAAGAAAACATTTTTGTTTGAGAACCACGATCGAAATATAGTTAAAACAATTTTGAATTTCAAGAGAGATGATTAAAAGAGCACAAAGATTCCTCCCTTTTTCCCTCTCTTTTTTTAGCCCTCTTTTATCGTTTGTTTTTTTTAAAACAATAAATATGGGGCTAACATTCTGTCATAAATTTTGATATAATACGAGCAAACAGTATAATCTCCGCAGATAAGTTACCAACAGTATTTAAGTTCAAGAGATCTCTTTATAGATACACCGACAAGAGGGAGAGACGCATGGAAAGAATTGCTAGTTTTAGTGTTGATCATATCCGCCTAGAGAGGGGACTCTACCTCTCTCGAAAAGACCGACTAGGGGAGTGTGTTACCTCTAGTATCGATATTCGAATGAAGAAACCCAACGTTGAGCCGGTTCTCTCGACGGGGAGTATTCATACCATCGAGCATTTAGGTGCCACGTTTCTGCGTAA
The DNA here is from genome assembly GCA_964488175.1 of uncultured Spirochaetales bacterium. Taxonomy (GTDB): domain Bacteria; phylum Spirochaetota; class Spirochaetia; order SP-2023; family CAYRNA01; genus CAZATZ01. The sequence goes on along the minus strand of CAZATZ010000074.1, from coordinate 2,640 downwards.
CCATGCGGAGTGGAGTGATAGGATTATCTACTTCGGCCCTATGGGGTGTCGCACAGGGTGTTATCTCGTTCTCTTTGGAGAGTATACCTCGAAGGATCTCTTGGAGCTAATGCGCGAGATGTTTCAGTTTATGGTCAATTTTGTAGGGGAGATTCCGGGGGCGACGGCGATTGAGTGCGGTAACTACCGAGATCAAGATCTCGCAGGGGCGATCAAGGAGTCGAAGGAGTATCTCGCTCTTTTGGAGAGGATCACCCCCCAAGAGTTAAATTATCCTGATTGATAGTTTTTTGGAGGTGGTCTAAAGAGGGCTGACATTAAAAGGAGTAAAAAAAAGGAGTAAAAAAATATGAAAAAACGGTTTCTCACTTTTGTCTCTCTGGCTGATTGGGCGAAGTTATTCACTTACGATCTAGTGATTCTTCTCTTTCTTATCATCTACGCAAAAGCGGTGTGTCCCTTTATGGACAGTCTCCCTCTTTTGAATTTGTCTCAAGATTTTCTTGCCCTTTACGGTCTACAATTTCTTTTTCGTCTCTGCTTTTTGACGTTCGTCCGTTTAGACTCAGAGGGTGCCAATCTTGTGCGTCTCAATCGCCTCGTTTTTCTCAACTGGTTCGTCGCTGGGTGTCTCTCTCTGGGGTTCTTTTATTTCAAGTACGGTGCTGAGTTTCCCATTCCTAGTTACTTCAAACTTCTGTCAGCGTATTGGATGCTGGGCGGTCTTCTCGTGAGTCGGTTGGAGCAACTCGTCTACAACGATATATATAAAAAGAATAGCGAGGGAGGAAGCGTGCGGTTTTTGGAGAGTATCGCACGAACTATCACATTTAATGCGTTTAGCTTCTCTCTCGTCCCGTTTGTCTCGATCGCCGTCATTCTCTCTCGGTTTGTTTTTTATCCTGAGGTTACCGATTATACTTCAGCGGTAGAGGCACTCTACGTCGGGGGATTTCTCGTTACGGCTGCCTCTTTTGTCAACTGGCTCTACGGAAAGAGTCTCAAAGAGGACTCTCAGGCGATTGTCGAGCGACTCAACAAGGTGAAAGAGGGTGTCTTTGATCTGGGTGTCTCACTAAAACGAAAAGACGAGCTGGGTTTTATCTCGCAAACGATCAATGAGATGGCTTTGGGTCTTGAGAATCGAGAGAAGATAAAACAGGCGTTTGGAAAGTTTGTCTCTCCGGTGATCGCTGAGAAGTTTCTTGAGAATTTTGGGACGGGTGCTGATGGTGAATCATCGAGTCGCCGTAGTGAAAAACAGGATTTGACGATTTTGATGTGCGATATCTGTGATTTTACCCCTCTGTGTGAAGGGAATAGTCCCGAGTATATTACCAAAATTCTCAACAACTATTTTGCCATCATGGTCGAAATTATTGAGAGACATAACGGGATTATCGATAAATTTATTGGCGATGCGATTATGGCGATTTTTGGGATCACCGATGAGCTCGCCGAAACACAGTCGCAGGACGCCTACTTCGCCGCCAAAGAGATGCTCAACGCCTTGGATGAATTTAATTATAAGAATGGAACTACGATTAACATCGGTATCGGGTTGGAGAGGGGAGACGTCGTTGCTGGGTACATCGGTAGCGAGAGTCGCCTCGAATTTACGGTTATCGGACACCCTGTGAATACCGCTGCGCGTGTCGAGAGCGAGACGAGGGGCGATGATATCCCCAATCTTCTCTACACCGAAAAAATCGCTAGGATCATCGCAAAAGAGGGAATCAAGTCTGTCCCTGCCAAAAAGGCGAACTTAAAGGGGCTGAGTGAACCGATGGTTCTCTACGGCTCGGCTTAAAGACCGTTTCTAAAAAACTCGATTTCATTTCCCCCCTCTTTTTTTTTGGGGGGGGGGATTATAGCTCTTTCGCCTAACACAAATTACTAGTTACCATCCGTCTTAGACGCTTTCACCTCGATGGGTATCTTGGCGTCCATCCCCATGTCAAACTTGTCCAGCGGAATTTCTGCGTAAATTTTGTTCTCATAGATACGGCGCGAGTATTGGAGATCTTCTTTTTTGTCTATTGAGTCTTCTCCGTCCGTCAATTTCTCTACTGAACCTATGATGGCTAGTTTTTCTCGGTACTTAATTTCTAGCCTCTGATAGAGTCTAAAATTACGTAACAGCATAAACAAAAACAAGCCCAGCAAAGAACTCAATAAAAAGCGTAATGTTAAAAAATTAACATTTAAAGGCGGATTCTCGGTCTGTCGTTTAAGAGATTCTAACCATGTTAAATCGTTAAGGAAATTGAGATAGATGCTAATGAACAAAGAAAATAGAACCACAAGGTAAAAAAATCTAATAGCCGTGGGTACGATATTTTTTTTAAAAATAGACCAGAATTCCTTCCAAAATGGTGGTTTTTCTTCACTTCTATTAGATGTCTCTGCGAGTGTGGAGAAAATAAGATTAAGAAACAGAGAGACAAGAGCGAGTCCTAAAGCGATAATGTAATTTACCCACCAGAACGTAACTTGTTGGCTCTCTCCCATAAACAGTAAATTTAACCCAATCAGGGTTAGAAAAATAATCCCCGCCTGTAAAACGGCTAATGTTTTTTTATCCTTGTAGAGTTCTTCTTCTCTTTCTAGATATCCGCCGATCTCACTAACACGTTTAAG
>CAZATZ010000073.1:1562-7886 GCA_964488175.1 uncultured Spirochaetales bacterium | reverse complement strand
AAGTCCCAGTGCGACTTACGCCAACTTTCCAGTGATTTATCGCCTTCACCTTCCTCTCTCCTCAAAAAAAATACAGATTGCCCCCCACCAATTTACTGGAAGAGAGAGTCTCCTAAAGGTTGAACCCTAGAGGTTAATTTTACGATCGAGAAGATAGCCCGAGAAGGAGAACTGGATGAGAAAGAGAAGAGAGTAGTAGAGGGAGCCAAGAAGAAGTTTCGAGTTATCGCTCCCCTCCTGAAAAGACCCCAGAAGAATCGTGAAAAAAGAGTCTTGTGCGATATACTCCTGCGTTATATCGGAGGAGGCAGGGGAGGGAAAGAGGTTCAGAAATGGGTCTAATCCGAGGCCAATAAGAACAAAGAGGAGAATAACAAAGAGGAGACTCAACACCCCTTTTAGAGCGAGTGAGCTAAAGAGGCTGCGTCTGAGTGTCATCGCTGTCAGAAGGGTTGTATAGAAACAGAGGGCTGAGGTAAATAGGTAGAGAAGATAGCGAGGAGACTCCTTCAAAAGAGGGAGAAAGGTATCTTGAAAAAACTCTCCGCCGAACGTGGGATCTTGAGAGAGCAGGCGAAGTGAGACGAAGTAGAGAGCCGTGCCGTAGAACGTCAGAAGAAGGACAAACTCTGCGATAACGGCGATAATTTTTGTCATCAGTATTTGATAACCGTTGTAAGGGAGGAGAAAGATGAGATAGCCGTTGTAGGTATTAATATCGTGGCTGTAATCTCGCAAATGGGCCAAGAAGAGAAGAAAGAGGAGAAGGTTTATCACGAAAATAAAGAGGGGGAGCGTGAGGGTTCCTAACGAGTCTAAGGCTCCGCGAAACTGAACAAGCGAGAGGTAGAAGGGGATAAAGAGCATACCACCGCAGACGGCAAAGAGGATATTTTTGTGCTTTTTCCACTCGAGTAAAATTAATTGTATCATACGTCGTAATACTCCCGGTATATCGTGTTGAGGTCTCCCTTTTCCCCAGTGGTTTTATTCGTGAGATCATTCATGGGAGTATCCAAAACGATCTTTCCCGCTTTGAGAAAAATGGTGTGGGTGATCGCTTTTTCCAATTCGTAGATAATGTGTGATGTGGCGAGGATGAGTCGATTTTCATTGAGATGACTGGCGATTTTTGCGAGAATCGTTTCACGTGCGATCAGGTCTATCCCGTTTAGTGGTTCATCGAAGATATAGATTTCGACATCTCGTGCCAAGGTGCTAAAAACTCGTAAAATGGCTCTCTCGCCAGTTGATAACTCCGATATTTTCTGTTTAGGTGAGATATTTCTCTCCTCGCAGAAGTGGTGGAGGTAGTCGGGGTTGAAGGTGGCGTAGTTGCCCTTGTAGAGGGCGATAATATCTTTGATGGTCAACCACGGGTAGTAGATATCTTCTGCTGGCATAAAAGAGATGCTCTCTTTCATCTTACTGCGGAAACTCTCCCCCTTGAGCCGATATTCTCCAGAATTCTCGCGGTGTAATCCGACGAGGAGCTTCATGAGTGTTGTTTTTCCACACCCGTTAGGCCCAATCAATCCATAAAACTCTCCCCGAGAGAGTTCTAGGCTTAGATCGACGAGAGCCGCTTTTTTTCCATAATATTTCTGTATATTTTGACACGAAATCACAAAATTATCCTTCTAAGTGTTTAGATGATGGGCAGAAAAGCAGTGCTATAAATTTTAATGATTTTTTATACTCTTTTTCACAACCTTTTTTTCATCGGTTTTTTCGGGTTCACTCTCTTTTAGCTCGATTCGTGGGAGCGTTTTACCACTGGATTTTCTCTCGACTCTCGGTGCAGATCTCTCCGCATACGGCTTATTACGAGATTTGTCCGAGGGTCTCTCTTGTCTCTCTTCTCTACCTTGGGATCTTCCAGAAGATTTACGATTAAAGGGTTTGCTTCCGAACTTGCCCCCCGATTTGTCAAAAGATTTACCAATCGCCCTCTCGGTTGAACGGTTGGGTGAGAGGGTATTCTTTTGGCTCAAGAACTCTTGTACTAGCTTTCTGTCGGGTTGGATGACGAGGCTCTTTTCAAAGGAGTAGGTGACTTTTCCTCGTTCTGGGCCTTTCACTTGGCGAACATTTTTTACGGCGGTGTAGATGACCTCGGCGGAGTTCTCTTCTTTCATCTTACTGTAATGAACAACGAGTTGAGCCGCATCGCATAAGACGGGGAGGGGAACCGATTTGTTCCGCTTGGTTCGGATGATGATAAACCCCGAAGAACCCCCTTGCGTATGCATCCAGAGGTCGTTTCCTTTGGCGATATAGCGTAAGAGGTGATCGTTCTCTTTGGCGTTTCTTCCTAGGTAGAGAACAAAGTCGTGAGAGTCAAAAGCGAGACCAACTTTTAGCTGCTCTTTTTTGATCGTGTGAAATTTCTCGACCTCTCTTTTGAGATAATCGATATCCTCACTAGACTCGATCCATTCCCGTTTCTTGATCAGTTCCTGCAACCTCTCTTGGCGTGAACTCTGTTCGTCCGAATCAAATCGGTTTCTCTTGCGTCCCCTCTTCGCCTTGCGGTAGTACGAGGTGGCGTTCTCTTCAAGAGAGAGGTGGGGATTGAGAGCGATTCGTACCTCTTGGTTCTCTTTGGCATAATCTGCAACGAGGATAAACCCCGTCTCTTTCCACGATGAAGAGCGGTGGACGTTATTTAACAGGAGATCTCCGAAGTGTTGATTTCGTTCGCTCTCTGTTGCCTCTCCCTCTTTTGGCTCGCTCTTCTCATCCCGCTGACTCTTCTCGCTCTCCAGTTGTGCCAAGCGACTCTCTTGGTTCTTTATCTTTCGGTCGATATCACGAAAGATCTCCAACTTGAGTCGGCGTAAATCCTTCGTCTTTTCGAGTTCGTCGTAGTGTCTTGCGATAGCGTGGCCGTACTCTCCCTCATACGGTTCAAATCGGATCGAGACCGTGGTCAGAGGGTCTCCCGAGGGAGAGCGAAAACTCTTCTCAGGTTCGTAGATATTTCCGGGAACCTCATCGGTGTTGGGGCGACGAAAGAGGAGATCGAGAATCTCACCCGATTCGGTCGTGTAGAGTAGGTTGGCACGACCCGTCCATAGTCGAGCGAAGAGGTAGCGAGTCTCCGACTCTCGTTGAAGTTTAAAAGAGACGATACGCTCTTTTTGGAGTTGTTTGACCTCTTCGATCTTCGCCCCTACTAAGTTGGCACGTAGATACTCGCAAAAGCGAGGAGGCTTCGCCATGCTCCCCTCTTTCTCATACACCTTGTGAAACCGTATCGCCTCTTCACTAAAGGCAAAGAGTAGTTCAAATCTCCCCTCTTCTTTGGAGTACAGAGAGAGAATGAGGTGTTTAAAAGAGGATTGACGGACTCCTTGAATGAGTGTGTTTTTAAGGGGGAGTTCGTCTAAGAGGGCATCGATCTCTAGGTAATTGAGTGACATAAAGGTCTATTCCAAGGTCTATAGTAAGATCTACAACAAGATCGATTTTGGGCGTCTTCCCAAAGGTTAAAACGAGAGAGATTCCCCCGTTCCAGAGGGAGGAACCCTTTAGCTTTCAAGAGAGGTTGGCTCAATTTCACTCAGGGAGTTGAGATGGTCAAGGCCCTGTTTCCAGTACCCTTCGGCGTGGTGTTTGCGTGATTCAAGTGAGGAGGGATCCATGATTCGCTTAACGACTCCAGGAACTCCGACAACGAGGGCAAAATCGGGAATCTCCGCTCCCTCTTTGACGACGGCACCAGCGGCGATAATCGCCCCTTTTCCAATCTTCGCAAACGAGAGGATCGTCGCTCCCATTCCGATGAGGGCGTAGTCTGAGATCTCACAGGCGTGAATAATCGCTCTGTGTCCGATGGTCACGTAACTTCCCACGGTCGGGCCTGTTCCGTTATCTCCGTGAAGAACCGTTCCGTCTTGGACATTGGTCATCTCTCCCAGTGAGATCCTCCCTTCGTCACCTCGTAGAACGACTTGAGGCCAGAGAGAGACGTACTCTCCCAGCTCGACATGACCGATCACATCCGCACTGGGTGAGATGAAATAGTGACCCTTTTGGGGAAGTTTCGGCTTTAAGAGAGTGCCATCTTTTTGTATCGAATAAACCATTATTCTTTAGTTTAAAGAAACCTTTCCTTTAATCAAGAGAACTCAACCCGTTTTGATAGATCTCCCCCCCTTTTTCATGGTCACACATCGACACACGTCGACACACGTCGACACACGTCGGCACACGTTCGCACTCGTTCGCACTCGTCCGCCAAAAAGAGAGGTCTCTTTTCAATTCTCTCTTAGAGGTACCCTTATCTCTCTTGTCCTTCTGAGTAATTTTTGGCGATCTTCGCCGCTAGTTGTGCGTTGTTGTAGACGAGTTCAATATTGGCGAGAAGAGAGGCTCCCTCGGTTATCTCTTTGATCTTTCCTAAAAGAAATGGAGTTGACTCCTTCCCTCTGATCCCTTTTTCTTCGGCCTCTAAGACGGCGTCGTCTATCGCTTTTGTGATGGTCTCATACCTCATCGAGAACTCTTCTGGAATAGGGTTGGCAATGACAACTCCCCCCTTTAATCCAATCTCCCACTTCGCCTTTAAGGCACTCGCAATCTCGGACGGACTCTCTAGGTTGTAGTCGACGGAGAACCCGCTCTTCCTCGTATAAAAGGCGGGAAGTTCACCCGTCTGATAACCGACGACAGGCACCCCATTCGTCTCCAAGTACTCGAGTGTTAACCCGATATTCAAGATCGACTTAACCCCCGCGCAGATCACAGCGACATCGGTATTGGCTAGCTCTTGCAGGTCGGCGGAGATATCAAACGTCGTCTCCGCCCCCCTGTGAACCCCGCCGATTCCACCGGTGGCAAATATTTTAATACCAGCGAGTGAGGCGATAATCATGGTGGAGGCGACAGTTGTCGCCCCATCCAATCTCTTTGAAAGGATGAAGGGGATATCCCTTCGACTCGTTTTGACGACCTTTACACCAGTTTTTCCTAGGTACTCTAACTCATCGGCGCTAAGACCGACCTTCAGTTTTCCGTTTAAGATCGCTATCGTTGCTGGAATAGCCCCATTCTCTCTCACGATTTCTTCGACTCGTCTCGCCGTTTCCACGTTCTGTGGGTAGGGCATTCCGTGTGAAATAATAGTCGACTCGAGAGCGACGACCGGTTGATTCTGCTCTAAAGCACTCTGAACTTCTGGAGTTATCTCTAAGTATTTTTTATAAGATTGCATTTTTTAACCACCTCTAAGATCTCATCGATTTTTTGACCGCTTAACTCTTCCGCGATACTCTTTTCACTTTCTAAGGCACAAATCCCCGCCGACATCCCCCTCATCGCTTGATCCCTGAGAGAGAGTTGCGAGATTTTTCCACTCAATACCCCCGCCATAAACGCGTCTCCAGCCCCCGTTGAGCTAACAACATCTACCTTCGGAACCGTTAAAAATCCCTTCTGTGTTCCGTCGCTATAATAGACTCCATCACTTCCTAGAGAGATAAAAAGAGTCTTGACCCCCTTCTCTAGGATGATCTCGGCGGCTCTCTCAATCTCCTCTCTCCCCTTAATCTCTAATCCGCTGATCGCCTCGGCCTCCAACACATTCGGTTTTAAGGTATCGATTCTCTCGTATAAACCCTCTATCTTTTTTGACTTCTCAAGGGAGACGGTGTCTACCGCAAAGGGAGTCTCATAGGAGTTTAGTAGATATTGCAGGGTCGTTCTGGGAAGATTTGTATCCACAACGCATATCGAAGCCCCCTGAATGAGACTCTGTTTCTTGGAGAGAAATTTCTCGTCTAAACGCTCCATGATATCCATGTGGGAGATGGCGACCTCCATCTCCATCTCGCTATTTAAAATCGATAGATAGGTCGATGTACTCTCCGCCTCTAAGATCTCAGAACCCCGTGTATCGATACCCAAATTTCGACAGTAGTCTAGCAAATCAACTCCACTGGGATCATCTCCCACCAGCGTTATTAGCTTCGTCTCTACGGAGAGTTTGGAGAGATTCTCTGCGATATTTCTGCCCACCCCTCCAAAACTTCTTTTGACAACTCCGGGATTAGAGTCTTGGAGTTGAAAGGAGGAGGTCGGATACCCTTCGATATCGATATTGGCTCCTCCGATAACCAGAATGTAGGGACTCTCTTTTAAGACGTATCCCTTCCCCAAAACAGCCCCCTTTTTCATCAAATTACTGATATGAACTCCCACAGAAGAGCGGGCGATCTTTAACTTCTCAGAAATCTCCTCTTGTGAAATCATTGGATTTCGCTCTATCAATCCATAGACTTCTTTTTCACGATCTGTCATTGTTTTTCGCCATCCGCTTTT
>CAZATZ010000073.1:0-1462 GCA_964488175.1 uncultured Spirochaetales bacterium | reverse complement strand
TCTCATGTTTCAGGTTGGAGTGAGAGGATTAGACGAGCATTATATGAGTTTTTAAATGAACGTAAGCAGGTAGCCCCCCAATGAACCACCCAAGACAACGTAGGCACTGTTGAGTTTTTTGAAGCGAAAAACGGCGATGATCGAGATTACGCTGAGGAGAATACTCCTCCACTCCTGCAAACTGTTCTGAGCGATCTCGACACAGACACTGAGAATAACAGCGACGGCGGCGACGTTAACAGCGTCCAGAAACGCCGACATGGTAGACGATTTTCGGATGCGTGGAATGAGTGGGTTGAGGATAAGAACCAAGAGAAAGGAGGGCAGAAAGATGCCGATACTGGCGAGAATGGCGCCAGAGAATCCTTGCCACTGCCAACCGACGAAGGCGGCTGTCGAAAGGACGGGCCCCGGGGTAAACTGTCCTACGGCGATGGCGTCTATCAACTCTCTCTGACTCAGCAGACCTTTTTGGACGAGTTCTGCGTCGAGGTAGGCGAAGAGAACGTAGCCGCTACCGTAGAGAAGTCCTCCTATTTTGAGGAAGCTAAGGAAGAGCTTGAGAGAGCCTTCTGGATCGAGGAGGGGAAGCACCATAAGAGGTGGGAGGGTGTGTAGCGTATCTTTCTTGCTAGCGAGTTGGCAGAAGAAGTGGTAGAGACCGCCGAGGATTCCACAAGCAAAGAGGGCGAGTATCTCGTTTAGACCGACGAGAGCAGCGATGAGGGTGAGAACTCCCAAGATACCTAGCTCTCTGCTTTTTACGCTCTTCTTACCGAGGCGGTAGACGGCTGAGAGGATAATGGCGACTACGGCAGGTTTTATCCCGTAGATAAAGGGCTGTACTTGGGGCAGTTGTCCCCACTCTTGATAGAGCCAAGCAAAGAGAATGCTCATCGTGATGGCAGGAAAAATAAAGGCGACTCCGCCGACAATCAACCCTCGCCAACCCGCTCTCTCGTGCGCGCAGTGCATGACCATCTCGGTGGAGTTGGGGCCAGGGATAAGGTTGGTGGCTCCCAGAAGGTCGAGGAAGTGTTCATCGGAGATCCACCCCCGTTTTTTGACGACCTCGTCTTCCAACATGGCGATGTGGGCTGCAGGGCCACCGAAGGCAGTGGCTCCCAGACGTAAAAAAAGAGTAAAAATTTCTTTGAGTTTAGGGAACACGGTCTATCTGTCCTTTTCTTTATGACACGTATACTAAGTAGAGAGTATCCTCTCGTTTTCCTGAGAATTATTGTGAAATTTTCAGCGGTGTCAAGGGATCTCTTGTTTCTGATGATCTGCGTAATAATTCGAGGTATAATTTTATTTAGAGGTACCCTAGGGAGAGATTGAGCGAAGAGTCGTCTTTATCGAGAATTGATCAGTAAGTTTATGATCAATTCTTGGATCGAGTGGTTTGACTCTCTCACGTCCTCTCGACAACTCCTTATTTTTCGGTATAATAAACTTTTTA
>CAZATZ010000072.1:0-7961 GCA_964488175.1 uncultured Spirochaetales bacterium | reverse complement strand
AAGACCTCTGGCTCGATATCTTTTTGAAAGTCGTCTTGTATATCCTGTAACGTCGTAATGACATCTAAGATTAGGATATCCTTGATGGTTCCGACACGGAAAATTCCTGTCTGTGTCTCTGTCACACCCGCGGTTTCAAATCGCGTTCGAATTCTCGCCTTGAGGTGGCGTATAAACTGAGGATGTTGCAGGTGTAAAAACTCTGCATAGTCGATGTGAAGACAGACATAATACATGGAAGTAGCGTTTTAAAGAACCTTCTTTTATGGACACCTCTAAAAAACTCTTTTTCATTTCTAACTCGATCTTTTCTGTCAATTCAACGTCACTGAAAGAATCATTTAATGCCGTGGTAAATCTCGGCTAAACTCCGTTTTCAACTCCTCGAGTGGACAAAAAAATCTCTTCGTTATATCCTGAAATCGACTTTTTAGAGGCTCCCTTCGTTTCGTTGAGCTTATCGTTTCATTATTTTTATTATTTTTCGTTAGAGAGCTATCTCTTCTTTTACGGCGAGGCGGGGGAGAAATCCCGTTCTCTTTTTGTAAAGACGATAGAATCAGTGGGGATCTCTAAAAAACCCTTTTTCATTTCTAACTAGATCTTGTCAAAATCGATTTTTTAGAGGTGTCTTAGCGAGAGACCGTATTGATCACGTATCCCGACTCATCTCTTCCACTGCCTCCACGGATGTAGGCTTCAACGGCCAAGGGAAGGTAGAGTCCCGTTGAGGCAGTAAGGCTTGGGGCTTGAAAGCTTAGTTGATAGCGAGAGGAAGAGGCTCTCTTTCTTAAAAGAACAGATTCTTGTAGGTTTGAGACAAAGAGCGGGTCGTTAGACTTTAAAATAGTCCCCCCCGTGTAGTTGACTAAAAATTGCCACTCTTCGTCGACTGGTACGTCTCCCATGTTCACAAGGTTGAAAACAACCTCATTATTCTTTAGGTAATCAGCTAAAATATTTAATCCATAGGGGACAAAAAGCTCTTCGCTTCCCAGCGATCTGGAGTAGAGATAATAGAGGCTCTTTTTCTTTGAGGAGGAGATAATTCTGTCTACGCTCGCACGTAGGTTTTCTCCCATGATCCCCATTTCTCCAATATCCTGAAGTGCCTCTCGTGCAAAATTTGCATCTAAACTAGCGATAGAGAGAGGTATAAAATAGGCTCCGTCTTCGCCCCATTCGGCGATTTGAAAGGAGTCTTGGGGAGAGAGGGCTTGAACGAGAGTACGCAAATATTCACGAATCAGATCACGCTTTACAATATTCTCGGGGATGGTGTCATACGCAATAATGATATCGGATTCTCGACTCTCTGAATATGAGTAGCTAATCTCAGCGGGGACGGAGCGTCCTTGGTCTAGGAGAATAAAATTTCTATCACTTAATCCAACAAAAGGGGTTCCTAAGCTATCTTCAACAGAGATTTTAACAAAAACAGAGGGGTATCTCGTTGTATCAACATCTAAGATCGATATCCATAACCCTGACTTGAGGGTTGAAATTCTCGCAAGATTCAAGACTTTATTTTGGGTGTAATCGCTAACCCAGAGACGATTGTTGTCATCAAGAGCAATCCCTGAAAAGAGAGAGTTGGGCGTGGGAGAGGTGTAGATGACTGAGAGAGCTTGTTCCTTAAGTTTTAGCCGTTTGATTTGGTTTTTATCGGCGATATAGAGAGAGTTGTTAGAGGGGGAGTAGGTGATCCCTTCTGGCTTCTCTAACCCCGTAGTGAGACTCTTTTGAATCAGGTTCCCAAAGGAATCAAAGAGGTAGATCTTCTTCTGGATAGAATCGGCAACGTAGATTCCCTCTCGAGTTACGGCGAGTCCACTGGGCCCAGCAAGTTGATCCCCTTTGTTCTGTGAATTATCAAACGCAAGGCGAAAGGTTCCATCGGAACGGTAAGAGACAATTCTCTTGTTTCCCCAGTCGCTGAGATAGATATCACCCTTTTCTAGAGGAGAACGGGCCATATATTGCGGGCCGTTTAATCTCTGTTCCGGTGTCGAGTTGAGTCCAAACTCCAATTTCGATAATCCAAATGGATTGATTAGCCGAACTCCGTTTGCCTGAAAATCACTGACGAGAAGATCCGAGCCAAAAGCGACAGTTCCGAAGGGTTTGGAAAAATTACTAAATTCATCTCGGATATATCCGTCATTATCAACACCAATCACACGACCAGTTCCAAGGCTTGATATGTAGATTCGATTTTTTCCATCGTTAGAGACCGAAATCCCCATAGGATACTGTATTCGATTAAGAGAGATCTCTCTTGCCCCCGTGGTGACAGTGTTTGGGATTTTTAAGACAGAGAACCACTCTCCCTCCTCCTCTTCTAAAAGAGATACCTGCCGACGAGAGCGGAGAGTTTCGTACATTTTCGTTAAGACTGGACTCTCTTTCCCCTCTTCTTTGAGATAATCAATCTCGCGCAAGGCGGAGTCAACAAATCCGGCGTAGTAATAGGCTCGAACAAGCCACGTTCGATAGAGAGCATTCTCTACATCAAGCTCTAAGGCCTCTTGGAAGGAGCTAATACTGCGACTATACTGGGAGCGATTAAAGGCTTGGATTCCTGCGAGAAATCGATTTTGAGCCTGCAATTCGCCCTCGGCTATCTGAGCAGAGAGCGAAAAAGAGAGAACGGCTAGGAAGAGAAGAGAGAAGAGGTGTGAATCTCTTGGACGGGCAGAAAATTTTCTTTTTTGTCGTAGAATCATCAATTGGGTAGCGTCCTTTTTAGAGAGCATCTCTAAAAAACTCTTTTTCATTTCTAACTCGATATTTTCTAAAATCGACTTTTTAGAGGTACCCTCAATCTTTTTAAAACGATTTTTACGCCTTGGGGGAGGTCTTTTCCTCGGGGAGAGGACGAGTCGCATTTTCTAACCACTCTCTCTCTCTCTCTTCGTTGAGAGAATCCAATAGATTCTCTCGGCATACCTTGTGGTAGGCGTCGATCCAATCTCTTTCGTCTCTAGTTAAAAGAGACGATTGAATTAATCGTTGATCGAAGGGAAAGAAACTCAGTGTTTCAAAGTAGAGAAATTTCTCTAAGGAGGGACTTTTTTTGATCAAGAGCAGATTCTCAATTCGAATCCCATACTCCCCCTCTCGATAGAGACCCGGTTCGTTAGAGCAGAGCATCCCGGGTAGTAATCGATAACTCGGTCGCTTGGGGAGAGCGGGGGAGATTCGTTGAGGGCCCTCATGGACGTTGAGACAGAATCCAACGCCGTGTCCCGTTCCATGCCCATAGTCCAACCCCGAATTCCACAAAAATTGGCGGGCGATCGAATCTAGTCTCGAGCCGTCGATTCCTTCGGGAAAGTGCTGCATCGAGAGAGCGACGTGTCCTTTTAAGACGAGGGTGTAGTCCCGCTTCTGTTTTACACTTGGTTCTCCCCCTATGGCGATCGTCCTCGTGAGATCGGTGGTTCCACAGGTGTACTGTCCCCCACAATCGAGTAGGTACATCCCCTTTGTAAAGGGCAAGTTACTCTCTTCTTTCGCCCTGTAATGGCAGAGAGCGCCGTTCTTTCCGAAGGCGGAGATGGTGGCAAAACTCTCTTCTAAGTAGTGAGGGTTCTCTTTTCGAAACCGAATGAGTTGCTCTTGGCAGAGAATCTCATCGACCTTTTCGGATGAGGCGACTCTCTCTTCAAGCCAAGAGTAAAACTTGATGAGAGCGGTACTCTCATATTGTAAGGCGGTTCGTAGGTTGGTAATTTCGTTTCGATTTTTACACGCTTTTAAGACGAAGGCGGGGCTGAGTCTCTGTGAAACAGAGACCCCTTCGGGCAGAGATTTCTGTATCGAGAGACTGGCTGAGTCGGGGTCGAGAAAGAGAGGGGAGTGCGAGGTTTTGCTTAAAAAAGAGAGAATCTCTTCGTAGTCTTCGATCTGAATCTTGTCTTCTTCGAGACCCTTCTGGATCTCGGGGGAGATTTTTTGAGCGTTGATAAAAAGAGTCGCACTCTCTTGGGTTAGGTAGAGGTAGCTGTAAAAAACAGGATTGAAGGGGACGTCGGTTCCTCTTAGGTTGAGTATCCAAGCGATATCGTCCAACCGTGTGAAGAGGATGGCACTCGACTGAGATCCGACCAAGTACTCTCTTAAGACTTGAAGTTTTTGCAGGCGAGAATTTCCAACAACGGATATATCTAGCTCGCCGATAGGAGCTGTGCTTAAAGGGGTTTCGGGATACCCCAATTTTTCGAGAAGATGGGGGGTGTTGTAAAAACGAACGTCTTTGGCGTCTAACTCACTCTCTACTTGGAGGGTCTCTCTTAGTGTGATTCGTGTCCCGTCAAATCCAATCGTCGAGCTTGGAGGGAGATTGTTTGCAAGCCAATCTATCCACGTTTTGGCGTTCGGTTCACTTCCACGAAAAAATTGGATAGGAAGACCCTCTAACTCCTCTACTGCTTGAATAAAATACCGTGAATCACTCCAGAGGTAGGCACCCTCTTGCGAGACGATCAGTTGTCCCGCACTCCCTGTAAATCCGCTAAAGAATTTGCGTAGTTGCCACCGTTCTGCGGGGTACTCACTGGCGTGGGGGTCGCTTCCCAGCTCGACCCAAGCAAAGATCTCTCTCTCTTTGAGAAACGATTGAAGTCGCTGAAGTCTCTGTTCTATCTCTTTTTTTTGCATAGGCCATTTTCTTTTTGGTAAGGGGCGGAGAGAGGTTTTTTCAACCCATTTTTTGTCTGTCAAATCTCGTTCAACTCCCAATTGAGTATCGGGAGAAGAGCTAAAGATCGGGTTTTGTCTCTCTTTGGACGGGGGATCTCGGTTATCTTTTTTTCGTAGCCTCTTGAGTGATCCCAAAAGGGCGTTAACGGTAACGCAAAGTTTATCGAACTTACGGGAAGAAAACAAGAGAAAGTGAGTTGAAAAAGGGTTGAAAGTGGGAAGGATCGAGACTAAGCGTGAAAGAGGTGCGGAAATCGATTTTTTCGAGGCACCAATTAGTAAACGATTTTGGTCTATTTTATGGAGTTGTTTGGCGGGTTCATTTTGTGGGTCGACTCTCTTTTGGGAACCTCTAAAAAGTCGGTTTTAGAAAATAACGAAGAGATTTTTTATTCAGTCGAGGAGTTGAAAACGGAGTGTCGCACGGATTTTAACGAGGCGAAATCGTGTTTGAACCAAGACGGAACCTCTCTCTCGTGGGACTCTCTCAGCTTAAATTTATCAAGGTGTTCGTTATCTCTGCGAAGCCCTTTTCTTGAGCAATATCAAGGGGGGTTTTGCCTTCACCGTTTCGCTGATCTGTCCGCGCACCAGAGATGATAAGATAGCGAATAATACTCAGAGGAACCTCTCTTTCAACCGCTAGGTGTAGTGGCGAATTTCCCTGCGAGTCGGTTTGGTTAATATCGTTCTCCAATAAAGTGTCGACGAGTTCTATCTGTGCGCCGTCGAGTGCTAGTGAGAGGGGAGAATCGCCACGGCTGTTGCGACTAAAAATATCGTTGAAAGAGAGAAGAAGTGAGATTAACTGCGTGTTACGATTGAGTACGGCGACGTGAAGTGGAAGATTTCCAATTTTATCTCGACTTCGAGTCAGCTCTGGTCTCACCAAGATAAAATAGGAGACGATATCGACTCTATTATTGACAACCGCCAAAAAGAAAGGGGTCTGCTTCGCTCTATTTTCCAATCGTGGGTTGGCTCCCCTCTCCAATAAAATGCCGATCAACCGTAAATTGCTACTCAAGACAGCCTGATGCAGAGAGGAGTTTCCATCTTCGTTCTGTTTGTTTAGATCTCCCCCCAGATCGGAAAGAAGTTCTACCATCTCCTCATTTCCTTGGCTAACGGCGTAGACAAGAGGGGTCTCTCCGTTAAAGTTCTTTTTTTCTAGATCCGCACCGTTGTTTAGCAAAATTTTTATTCCCAAGGGGAAGTTGTATTCGACACACTTATGCAGAGGGGTAAGTCCATTGATATCTCCCGCGTTCTTGTCCGCACCAAAATCGAGAAGTAGTTGGAGAATCTCTCCGTCTTGATCCTCTTCTATCTCTAAGGCGAGAACTTTTTCTGATCCCTCTGAATTTGGATTTAAAAGATTTGTTCTTTCAAGAAAGGCGGAGATTACGAAGGGATCTTGCTTTAACAGAATTCCTATAGGACTCTCTTTTTTACTGTTTTGAAGATAAAAATCTCCTTTGCCCGCCTCCAAGACGAGAAGGTTTTCAATATCTCCATAGCGGGCTGCCACGTGAAGAGCAGAATCGCCTCGGTTGTTCGGTAGATTTGGTTCGACCCCTTTGTCTAAAAGATCTTTGATGATCAATGGCGAAGAACCCAGCTCACTCGCGTAATGAAGGACTGTGTTTCCTTGGTCGTCCTGAAACTGCCCGATATTACGGGGGAAGAACCAGTTAAAGACCCCTTCTCCAGCTAAAAGAACGGTAGAAACGGGAGAGACGGGAACTTGTGCCGCCCTTTCATTCACTTCCCAGACGTCAGAACTGGTAGCGAAATAATTTTTGTCGTACTTAAGAAGCATTCTTGTTACGTCAAATTTTTTCTGAATGAGTGATTCCAAGAGAGGTGTTCGTCGGTAGATATTTTTTGACGACGGGGGAACGCCCTGTTTGATCAGTTCTTCGATCTGTTCGACGGTTCCGTTAAATCGAATCGCAATGTGTACAAGACTCTCTTGATCCTTGTTGCGTGCTGTAAGGGATGCCCCCTTTTCGACGAGATAGGGAACCATGACTTTGTAAAGACCCTTTTCAACCGCTATCATCAGAGGGGTTCTTCCCTTGTTGTCGGAGACGTCGATCTCGACCCTGCGTTCGATGAGTCGCTGAACTAGGGGAAGAATGTTTCCTGCGACGGCTGCGTGAAGGGCGGTCTCCCCCTCTCTATTTTGATAATTTAGGGGAATCTCTTGATCAAGCAAAAAATAGGTGATCCCTAAATCCTGCTGCTTGATGGAGAGGATTAAGGGGGTCTCCCCTTCGGGGGATTGGTGCAGGTAGTTACCTCGTTGAACCGCGTTGTAGAAATAGAGTAAATTTTTATCGTTAGGTCTGTCGCTATTGAATGCGATAAGATTTACCGCCGCTTCTGCGTGTGATTTTGAATTCTTGAAACTAAGAGCTATGTCGATCGGGCGGAGTTTTAAGGCGTTTAACTGGTTGGGATTTGCTCCCAGCGTTAAAAGGTACTTCGTCAACCGAAGACTACCTAAGGCACTCGCAATATGTAGAAAAGAGTCTCCCCCTTTTAGAACGGTATTTACCCCTTTTTCACTGATGAGAGCCTCCAAGAGAGGGATCTCTCGTAGCCGAATTGCGAGACTAAAAGGAGTCTCTCCTGTGGTATTCAAATGCTCGATGTCGGCTCCATTTTGTAAAAGAATTCGTATGATTTGAATATTTTTATTCTGTACGGCGTAGAAGAGAGGGGTATTTCCTCGGCTGTCAACACTATCAACCTCGGCGCCTCGGTCCAAAAGGGTGATAACTAACTCTGGAACCCCGTTCTTGGTCGCTAAGTGGAGGGGGGTACTTCCCTCTTGATCTCGCTCCTCTAGGTTCTCTGAAGGTTTTAACTGTTGAATCGCAGAGTCAAATTCTCCCTTCTCAATGAACTTAAGAATAGATCCTCCGCTCGCCGCTTGTGGTGTGACTTCGGAAAGGGTCAAGAAAAAACAGGACAAAAAAAGCCCTATTTTTTTAAAACACACCTCTCTCTCTTTGTGCTTCATCTCTTCTCTCCTCAAAGCGACTCTTAAAATTTTTTTGCCTATCTCTCGTTATTTATCGACAAATAATGGAAGTGATTTAATTTAGGGTACCTCTAAAAAATCGATTTCAGAAAATAACGAAGAGATTTTTTGTCCAGTCAAGGAACTGAAAACGGAGTTTAGCCAAGATTTACCACGGTGCTAAATGGGTATTTCACCCTTTACTATGAATTTAAGACTAGTTTGA
>CAZATZ010000071.1:0-8053 GCA_964488175.1 uncultured Spirochaetales bacterium | reverse complement strand
ATGTATCCGGTGATGTATCCGCTCACAGCGCGCGCAGGCTCTGTGGGAGGCGCGATCTCCACCTCTTCCGAGGGCGAGGCTACTTCCTCCCCCAGAAGGAGAACGGTTGGTAGGTCTCCTCCCTCTGGGTAGAAAATAATCGATTTTAGGATCATGGGGTCTAAGGGAATCTCTTGAACTTCTCGCGTGCCTAACTCCTCTCCGACAATCCTTTGAGGCTGCAAAAGCCAACCAGATCGGATAAGATTATTATCCTCTTGCCAGACGATCCAAGTCACTCCATCTAAAAATTGAGCGTCCAAAAAGAAAGTTAATCGAAGAATAGCCGCTATCGAGAGATTTTCAAATCGAAACTCTTCTGTTTTATTAACAGCGATCCACAGTGCGTTGAAGGACTCCTTTTCCAAAGAGTCGATTTCGGAGAGAAAACGAACCTCCAACAGGGTGAGAACCCTTCCATCGCGAAAAGAGAGAACCGCCTCGTACCTCTCTTGCGTCTCCCGTTTCTCCTGATTTTGAGCGGGATAGATCCACAGAAAGAACAAAAGAGAGAAGATAATACCCTTTTGCATACAACTCCCTTTTAGAGGTACCCTTTTAGCGATGCCCTCAAAATATCCAAAGAAAAAAGAGAAGAGCCAAAAGGATAAATCTCCTGACTCTTCTCTCGTGAAATCTTTTAAAAAGCTCCCTCTTATACTCAAAGTTTGAGCTTTTAAAAGGTTCCGCCGGATTATTGTAAGAGCTGAAGAACCATCTGCGATCGCTGATTTGCCTGAGCCAACATAGCGTTTGAGGACTGAGAAAGAATGTTCGTTCTAGCCAACTCAATCGACTCTGTCGCCATATCAACGTCACGAACACGAGATTCTGCGGCCTGTTGATTCTCCGCTGAAATCCCAATCCCGTCAATCGCAAACTCTAATCGGTTTTGAACCGCTCCCAGATTCGCACGTTCTCCATTGATACGGAAAAGTGCTTTATCGAGAACACCGATGTTTCGGTTGGCTAACTCTTGGGTAGACATCGTGATCTCGATTCCCGTTCCAATCTGTTTCACTCCAAGAGCCTCAGCGGTCATCGTTGCGATGAAGAGTCTCTCTCTTTGATCCATATTGGCACCGATGTGAAACCACATTGAATCCGTCGGAGGGGTCGGACCATTCGCCTCAGCATAACGTCCTGTTAACATATTCAGTCCGTTAAACTGAGCCTGCGAAGCGACTCTATCAATCTCGTCAATCAGCTGACTGACCTCCAATTGAATCATAAGTCTATCCTCGTCCGTATACGTTCCGTTGGACGATTGAACGGCTAAAACACGCAACCGTTGAACAATCTTGGTACTCTCCTCCAACCAACCCTCGGTTGTTTGAATAAAAGAGACACCGTCGGATGCATTCCGTTTTGCCTGATTTAAACCACGAACTTGCGCTCGCAGTTTTTCAGAGATCGCCAATCCTGATGCATCATCACCAGCCTTGTTGATCCGCATTCCCGAAGAGAGTTTCTCTAAGCTTAACCCTCCAGCCTTAACCGCAATTTCATTTCGTCGTTGCGAGTTCATCGCACTGATATTGTGATTAATAATCATAAGTCTATCCTCCATGATAGTAAGAAATTAGGAGCGTCCTTGCTCTGCTGAATAGAACGACGAATTCAAAAAATCAATGAGACTTTTTTTTCTCTTCCAAAAAAAAATTAAAAAAAGTATAAATTACAAGAGAATATACCAATCATTTTCTACCTTTCTTTAGTACGTATCCTTTAGCTTTTTTTTATTTTCTGCCGAAAAGAGGAGTAACGTTTCCTATACTACCTTATTCAACTAGGATACCTCTCAAAAGATCGGCTTCAGAAAATAACGAGACAATTTTTGGACAAGACGAGTCACTGAAAACGGAGTTTAGCTGGGCTAAATGAGTATTTCAGAGACGATAATTTGACAAAAAAACTCTAGTTAAAAATGAAAAAGAGTTTTTAAGAGATCCCTACGACTACACAAAGAGGTCGACGATGGCAGATATCCCATTTCCAGACAGTGACAACTCCCCTTTTGACGTTGGCGGCTTTATCGAAGCAACGATGGCTGCCAAACGTCTTCCCATCGAAGCAGACAAAAAAGAGATCGATGATTACAACGAAGAGAAGGAGCTCTGGCTGAGCATAAAGGCAAAAATCAACCAATTAGAAGATCTCTCCCGCTCTCTCTATAACTACGAAAACCCCTTTGCGGAGAGAGAAACGACCTCAAGCGATGAGAATATTGTCACGGCTAGCGCCGTTCGAAATGCTCCGCCGGGCGAGAATCAAGTCCGAGTTATCTCCTTGGCGAATCGTGATAGACTCCGTAGTAAAGAACTCCCCAAAGAGTTTAAAGTCGCTGCGGGAGAGTATCGCTTCAAGGTGGGAGAGGAGGAGGTCAAGATCTCCTTTAAGGGGGGGACGGTTAAGGCGTTTGCCTCTGCGATCTCAAAAAAAGGAGAGGAGTTAATCAAAGCGAGAGTTATCTCCTCTCGTACTGGAACCGATGTCTTTCTTATCGAATCGGTCAAGATGGGGGCGAGCAATAAATTGGTATTTGAGGGATTGGCTCAACAGTGGGCTCTGGACAACGAGTTAATCAAACCCAGCGAAGGTGAAGATCTCTCTCCTGTCTCCCTCTCTGAAGAGCTTCTAGTGCCTTGGGAGGGCGGTCCTTTGGAGTCAAACCTCATTGAGATTAGGGGTGAAGAGGAGTTAGTTTTAGAACCCTACTCTCGTTTTCAACTCAACCTACCCCCTCCCAAGAAGAAAAACCGTCTCTTGCAATTTCGTGTTAAGACAGAACTCCTTGATGAAAACTATTACTCAGAACCCGATCTCAAAAGTTTAGTCGACACCAACCGCTCGGCCAACTTCGATAGAAGAACAGAGATAGAGAGCCAAGAGAACCAGTTTTCGGAGAATTTTGTTAAATCACTCGATACCCCTCTACCCTACGAAACAGAGGCTATCTTCTACGCTCAGGTCGAGGGGAGTGAGCCGATCATCCTAGGGAATCTACCTGCGGCGGGACAAGAGAAGATTTTTACGACCGAAAAAATTCCTGAATCACAGGTGATCAAAGCGCTACTCGTCAATAATGATAATCCATACCTTCGTATTTTTATTGAGAATCTGCACTACGCCGACAGGGAGACCGAGGGGTTTGATCCGGTCAATCCAATCTCAGAGGCGAGTGACGCCGAGGTAGAGATCGACGGAATTCCTCTCTATCGAGATAAGAACGAGGTAGAGGATTTTATTGAGGGGGTCTCTTTTAGCTTAAAAAATGCCAAACCAGACGAGACAGTTACGATCAAGGTGGAGCCAGATACCGAGGTCATCAAGAATAAACTCGGTGAATTTATCTTCTACTACAACCAAGTCGTCCAAGACTCTCTTATTTTTACTACGTCAGATCCCGCCATTATAGATGAGCTAGACTACTTAGACGAGGAGCAGAAAAAGATCGCCAAAGAGAAGCAGCAAGCGGGGTTACTCCGTAATGAAAATCTTCTGATTCAACTCCGCTCCCGTTTAAATCAAATCTCTCAAGCTCCCTATTCGGGCGGATCGTCCTTTCAACTTTTAGCGGAAGTTGGCATCTTTACCAACCCTCTGACGGCGACGGGAAATATCCCCTCCGTCTCCCAACGACGAGGATACCTACAGTACGATGAAGATATCTTGGACAAATCTCTCTCTGAAAATTTGGAGGGAGTCAAAGATCTATTTGGAAATGATACAACAGGGAACAATCAGGTCGACGACGGAATCGGTTTTCAACTCGTAAATATGTTGCGAGAATACTCCCGCACAGGGGGATTCATAGAGGGAAAGACAAAAAACCTCGATACATTAGTACGAGATACCCAGAAAGGGATCGAGCGAGCCGAAGGTCGACTGGCTCAGCAAGAGACCTCTTTACGCCGAGAGTTCGGAAATATGCAAACCACAATCGATTCGTTAAGTTCACAACAAAAAACCTTTGATGCGTACAATAAAAAACCGTAAAAACAGGGGGAGATAGAACCAAAATACGCTCTCTTTTCATGCTCTGCCATTATCTCTAGAATAAAAGGGAGCGTGACTTCTGAGGTTTTTCTAAAAAGTTTGGGGAGAGAAGATTTTTCGATGAGAGTTGCAATTCTAGGAAGTGGGGCTTACGGAACCTCTTTGGCAAAGGTCTTAGCGGAGATTGGTCACACGGTTCAACTGTGGACTCGCTCGGAGTCTTTTGCCCAAGAGATCAATGAAACACACACAAACCAGAGGTACCTACCACAGGTCTCTCTTCCGCCCAACCTAAAAGTTCTCTCAGATCCGCTTGAAACGATCAAGGGGAGTGAGATCTTGATTCTCGCCGTTCCTTCCTACGCCCTTCTTCAGACGATTAAGAGAGTTCTCTCCTGTGAAGAGATCGTCGAAGGCAAGATTCCAATTGCGACCATGGCGAAGGGGTTTATCCAGAAAGGCGGAGAGATCAAACTCTCTACGCATGCGATCGAGGATTATCTACCAGGAACCTATAAAGGAAATACCGTCTATATCTCAGGCCCGAGCCACGCCGAAGAGATCGCACGGGGGAAAATTACCGCTCTGACGGCGGCCTCAAACGAGCTTAAAAATCCTTTGCTCTTCCGCAAACTCTTTAAAGAGTCCCCTATTCGTATCTTTCCCTCGCTCGATGTCGTTGGGGTTCAAGTCTGTGCGGCCATAAAAAATATTATTGCGATCGCCTTTGGAATCTTGGACGCCTCTTCGGAAAAAAATAGTGCGGTGGGAGATAATACCGAGTCGTTTCTCTTCGCTGCTGGATTGAATGAGATTCAAACACTCGGAAATTTTATGGGGGCAACGCACCCCGAAACCTTTACCTCTATCGCAGGAGTCGGAGATTTACACGTTACGTGTCGCTCTCAGTACGGTCGAAATCGAAAATTTGGCTCGGCTATCGTTAAGGAAAAAATACTCGAACCCTTTCACTCACTGGAAGAGTTGATAGAGGGAATCGAGAGACTTCCCTATCTACCCGAAGGTGTTTTCGCCTCATTTTACGTCAATCAATTGATTTCTAAAAAACAGATAAAAATACCCATCATCAAAATGGTCTATCAAATTCTCAATCGAGAGATAACTCCTGAAGAGGCGATATCCCTCTTTATAGAGGGAACGTTGTAGAGGTGAGACCTTAAAAAACAGGAAGGTACCTCTAAAAAGTCGATTTCAAAAAATACCCGCTCTTTCCCGTTTTTTCTCCAGAGAGTGAAGTTTACTAAGAAGATTGTCGTTCATAGCAGAGAAGCTTTTTTTAAACTCTCTCTTTAGGGTGCCTCTAAAGAGAGAGTTAGAAGTGAAAAAGGGGGGTTAAAAGCTACCCCTTAATTCAACGATTTTACATAAATCCTCGGAAAACCCTTTCTATGAAATCTGGGATCTCTTTTTTTCATAAATTCTCTCTTGTTTCTCTCCCAACGAAGACTCTCTTCTTCTCTCTTGTCTGGCTCTTTGTCGGTTGTCAAACCACAGAGAAGCGCCAAGAAGAGGATTTGGAAGAAAAAAGTTCCCCCGTGTTACTCTTAAAATCTCTCTGCGAAACTCCTACCTGGACAATCCCCAAGAAAAATCTTTTTGGATTTCCCTCCCAAGTTAGCTTCTCCTGTGAACGAATGAATTTTCGTCTCTATTCAGAACTCGACATACCATCAAGAGAGAGCCAAAGTGGTCGATTTTTTAGCTACGAAAGGAATGGGACTCTCTGGTTCCTTCTTCTTTTTGGAGACGGTGCTACGCAGCAGTTTGAAGTAACGAAGGTAACCGACGAGCTGATTCAAATGAGCTCGCACCCAATAAATACGATTGAGAAAGCGACTCTTCTCTTACTAAAAGGGGGGAAGACCAAGGTTTTTACAAAAGGGTATCCCCAGATTATTAAACCAAAGAGAGAGGAAGAGAACTCTTCCTCCTCCAACACCGCCAATATTTGGGATATTATTCTCAAGAATCCAAGGTGGCAGCAGAGACAGACTCAGAGGGTGAATTCATTTCTACTCTTTTTCGACTCCGAAAAGTTGAGATCTCGGATCTATTCGCAGGATGGTACTTTTGATGAGGTGTCACGATTCTTCTTTTTCTCTGGTGGTTCAATACTTTGGCTCATTACCCTCACCGAGGAGGGAGAGACTCGCTTTCGAGAGGTTCTCAACCTTTCAGAAGATGGATTTGGCTTGAAAACAGAGACGGGAGGAATTCTACGTTTCGATTCGATTTCGGTGGAGTAATTTAGAGTAACAAAGAACGCCTACAACCACCTCTCAAATATCTATTTTAGAAAAACCGATGTTTGAGAGGATCCCAATTTTAAGAATGGGGTGAATTGTAGGGAAACTCAAAAAAAAGCACCTTCAAGATTCTTTTTGAAGGTGCTTTTCGATATATATGACGATATATATCGATGATATGAAAAATCGAATTAAATTCGAACCGTCGCAGGGTGATCTTTTCGCAACATTTTTACAATCGAGACCATACATAGTATCATGATGATAGCGAAAGGAAAGGAGGTTGCGATCGAAGAGGTTTGAATAATCAATAGAACCGCACTAGGATCGTCGCCACCCGCTAAAAGAAGACCGAGGGCCATCAACGCTTGGAGCAGTCCCCAAATCAATCGTTTGACCCTTGTAGGGGTTGCGGATCCCTCTGATGAGAGCATCCCCAGAACGTAGGTCGCAGAGTCTGCCGAGGTGACGTAGAACGTTGACAAGAGAACGAGGGAAACGATAGAGAAAAAGTACCCTCCAGGAATCTGAGCCAGAACAACAAAGAGCGCGGTTGACGTTGACTTTATCGCCTCTCGTGCTAGCTCTTCTCCCACAGAAATCCCAACCGTTCCGAAGATGCTAAACCAGAGAATCCCCACGATGGTAGGAACGAGCATAACACCGATGATGAACTCTTTAATCGTTCTTCCTTTTGAAATACGAGCGACAAAGGGGGCGACAAAGGGGGCCCATGCGATCCACCAAGACCAGTAGAAAATCGTCCAACCACCGTAGAACGGATCTTTGGAGACAGCAAATCCATCTCGAATAAATGCACTGATATAATCGCCTGTTACGGTGGAGATAGTATTCAAGGTGTCGACGGTTGGACCGAGAAAGAGAATAATCGTCATCAAGAACAGACAGATAGATACGTTAATATTAGAGAACCACTTGATCGCTTTCATTCCTACCAAACACGACGTCATAAACAACGCAGTTACGATGATGATAATCACGGTGTAGGTGAGGGGTCCCTCTTTGACACCGAAAAGGTAGTTAAACCCGCTACTAGCTTGAATGGCACCCAGCCCAAAAGAGGTGGTAACTCCTCCCATTGTCGCAACGATAGCCAAAATATCGATAACCTTTCCCCACGCCCCTTGAGCGTGTTTTTCACCAATCAGAGGTTCTAAGGTCGCACTAACAAGGATTGGTTTATTTTTACGAAATTTTAAATACCCCAAAGCTAACGCTAAAACACAGTAGTTTGCCCATGGGTGAAAAGACCAGTGAAAGACCGATTTATTAATGGCCCAGCGAGCTGCTTCAGCACTCCCGGGTTCTAGTCCTAGAGGACTTAGCCAGTGGTTTAGTGGCTCTGCCACTCCCCAGAAAACGAGTCCGACTCCCATTCCTGCGCTGAAAAGCATCGAAAACCAAGAAAAACGGGAGTACTCTGGTTTGTCATCGTCTTTTCCTATGACGACGTTACCCCAACGGCTCATTGCTAGAAAAATACAGAAAAAAACCATGGACGTCATCGTTAGCGTATAAAACCAGCCAAACTTACCGGTCAAAAAGGCGGAAACGAGGTTCGCGCCATCTCTAAAAGCGTCTTGCGCCAAGAGACTTAAAAATATAAAAATTATCACAATAATGAGAGAGACAACAAAGACTTTTTCGTCTTTCTTCTTTTTCATTTGTAACCTCCTTTATCTTAAATGAAGAGGAATTCCCTCTCTTGAGAGAGGGGTTTCTTCATT
>CAZATZ010000070.1:3209-8076 GCA_964488175.1 uncultured Spirochaetales bacterium | reverse complement strand
ATTACCGCCGTAGTCAACGGACTTCTCAACGTTCTCTTTTTTCCTAGCCGGCTAGCGGGAGCGAGCGGAATCGTTTTTATGATGATTCTCCTTATCTCTTTTACCAATATTCGACACAGAGAGATCCCCGTCACCTTTCTGCTGATCATCTCTATCTATCTCACAAGGGAGATACTGGGAACCTTTCAACAAGATAGTGTCTCACAAATCTCTCACCTAATGGGGGGGCTTTGTGGCTCCTTCTTCGGGTTTTCCTACCTACATCGCCAACAGCGCAAGAGAGATCGAGTCCGCTCCCGTGATTCGTCAAACTCACCCACTTTTAAGTCGATCATCGACTAAAGGGTACCTCGCAGAGAATAGATCTTGAACCGAAAGAGACCCTCTTTTTAGAAAATACCCTCCTCTCTCTGCTCTCTCCCCCTCTTGTCAACTCACTCTTGTCAACTCACTCTTTCAACGGTGATTCTGTCACACCCTGCCATCCCCCCTTAAAAAAATCTGAGAAGAGCTCTTTTCGCAAGAAATAACGGAAATTCTTTGATGTTTGGTAAAAAAATGGGTAGAAAAGAGACAATCCGATTTTTTTTTACGGGAAAAGTCCCTTTTCGACCCGATTTTTTTGGATTCGTGGGGGAGGAGGGATTTGAAAAAGTTTTTTCCAATCGGGATCTCTTTGAAGATTTTCGAAGATAAAAGATTTTTGAGAGATGTCTTTTTATTTTCTCCAGAAATCGGATGAAAAGAGAAGAATTCTCTTCTATATTGAAAACGGGTTGGTTGAAAATGGATGGTTTCAAAAGAGAGGGGCATTTTTTTTTGAAGAGACACACCGATTTTTTAAGAAAATCCCTCCGATATTTGAGAGTAAAATATAATTTTGGCATACTTTTTGCATGTAAAGGGATATTCAAATTTAGATTGATTGATATAATTGGATTTTTTAGAGGTACCCATCAAGAGGTTCGAGAGAGAGTTTAATATTTTTTAAGGAGTAAGAATGCCGGAAGAGAGAGAGTTAGAAGAGAAGGACGATCAAGGGAGTGAGGTAACTCACGAGGATTCTTCTTCCGAAAAAAGAGAGTCGAAAGAGAAGAAAAAATCTTCAAACAAGAAGAAGGCGAGTTCTGAGGTTCAAGAGAATTCGGAGGAGACTGAGACTCTTAGCGAAGTTGAAGAGTTGCAGGCAACCGTCGAGGAGTTAACCGGTGAGATAGCATCGCTCAAGGCAGACGTTGAAGAGAAAAAGGCGGACTATTTACGTAAGCACGCCGATTTTGAAAATTTCCGTAAACGAATGCAGAGAGAGAAGGCGGATTTTCTTAAGTACGCGAGTCAAGATATCCTTATCGGACTTTTAGAGGTCTCTGATAATTTTCAACGAGCGATAGCCTCTGCGGATGAGACCTCCGATTTTGAGAGTTTTAAAAAGGGTATTGAGCTGATTGCGAACCAATTGAATAGCGTCCTTGTCGAGAAGGGTGAGATCGACCCAATCCCTGGAGTTGGGGCGGAGTACGATCCAAATCTTCATGAGGCTCTTATGCAAGAGGAGAGTGAAGGGGTTGAGACGGCGACGATTCTCGAAGAGTTTCAGAAGGGCTATAAACTCTATGATCGTGTGATTCGTACGACCAAGGTCAAGGTAGGAATTCCAGTTGCCAAGAGCGAGCCAAAGAACGAAGAAGAGAACGAAGAAGAGAACGAGGAAGAGAGCGAAGGTGGGGAGTAGACCTCAGACCGTAGATTTTGGTCGGGTCTCTTTTCTAAAGGTCTCTACGAATTAAGAGGAAAAGTTTTATGGGTAAGAAAATCACAATGAGGACTCTCTCTCTTTTGGGAGCTCTCCTCTTACCTCTTCTGGTTGGGTGTCAGAAAAGGATGCCTGAGACGATTTTGGTGATAGGGGAGGCGGAAGTAAAGGTTCCCGCCGATAAAGTGAGTTTAAACGTCAGTTATTCCACGACCTTAGAGACAACTCTTGAGGCGAGAAAGACGACGAGTCGGGTGATGAACGAGGTCATTGAGATTATCAAAAATCAGGGAATCTCGGAGGACAATTTGACGACAACCTCTCTTACTCTCGCCCCTCAGTACGATTGGCGGGGGGTGGGCGAGTCTCGACGGTACGTTTTAATCGGACAGGAGGCGAGCCAGCGGATCTTTATTGACGTAGAAAATACCCCCGGTCGAGCTGAAAGTTTGGGAGATTTATACGACAAATTATCCTCTGTCAATGGAATTACCCTCTCTTCTATCGATTTTTACAGAGATGACAAAACGCCTTATCAGGAAGAGTTGGTTAAACGTGCTTTTGAGAGTGCGAAGGTTCAGGCACAGAGACTCGCTGAACTGGCTGATAAAAAGATTGTTGGCGTTCTGAAGATCGATGCAACGGGGGCGGATCCAGACTATGACTATTCTGGCTATCAAGCAGCACCCCGTCGTGCTTTTGAGAGTGCGAAGACGGTCGTCTTGGAGAGTGATGAGACGATAAGAGGTACTCTCTCGGTGGTCTTTGAAATACATTAGTTTGAAATGTATTTAGAGATGCCCTTTAGTAAAGAAGAGAGAGAAATTTTTTTTAAAGAGGAATTTATAAGAGAATTGAGTTTGAGTTTGAATTTGAAATGGGAGAATCTTTTAGAGGTGAACATAGTTAACTATGTTTGTCGTAGAGATATCAAATAGGAGTTAAATATTATGGGAAAAATTATTGGAATTGACTTAGGAACAACGAATTCGTGTGTCTCGGTGATGGAGGGAGGACAACCCGTTGTCATCGCCAACGCCGAGGGAAATCGAACCACGCCGTCGATGATTTCGTATAACGAAAAAGATGAGCGTTTTATCGGTCAGCCGGCTAAAAATATGATGGTAACAAACCCTCTGAATACCGTCTATTCGATCAAACGATTCATGGGAAGACGGTTTGACGAGATACAGGAAGAGGCGAAAAAAATGCCTTACGATGTGAAGGGTGGATCGAACTCCGATGTTCGTGTTACCGTTCACGGAAAAGAGTACTCCGCCCCTGAAATCTCTGCGGTTATCTTGCAGAAAATGAAAGAGACGGCCGAAGACTACCTAGGGGAGAGCGTCTCTGAAGCGGTTATTACCGTTCCTGCGTATTTTAATGACGCCCAAAGACAGGCGACGAAAGACGCCGGTCGAATCGCTGGTCTTGATGTCAAACGAATCGTCAACGAACCAACCGCAGCGGCTCTGGCGTACGGAATCGGAAAAGACGCAAACAAAAATGAAGTTATCGCTGTCTACGACTTGGGAGGGGGAACCTTCGACGTCTCCATCCTTGAACTCGGTGATGGCGTCTTTGAGGTCAAAGCGACCAACGGTGATACTCACTTAGGAGGAGATAACTTTGACGAGGTAATTATCGATTGGCTGATCTCTTCTTTTAAGCAGGAACAAGGGATCGATCTCGGTCAAGATAAGGCCGTCGTTCAGAGATTAAAAGAGGCGTCTGAAAAGGCAAAGAAAGAGCTCTCAAGCTCACAGACAACGGACATCAACCTCCCCTTTATTACCGCCGATCAGAGTGGACCAAAGCACCTTCAGTACAATTTGACTCGTGCCAAATTTGAGCAGATGACAGCGAATCTCGTTGAGCGTTCAAAGACTCCGTGTGAGCAGGCGATGAAAGACGCTGGCTACAGTGCCTCTGAGATAGATGAGGTTATTTTGGTCGGTGGTTCAACACGGATTCCAGCGGTTCAGGAGATGGTAAAGGCACTCTTTAAAAAAGAGCCAAACAGAGGGGTCAATCCCGATGAAGTGGTGGCGATGGGAGCGGCGATACAGGGGGGTGTTTTAGGTGGTGATGTCAACGACGTCTTGCTCCTTGACGTGACTCCTCTCTCTCTGGGAATTGAGACGGAGGGATCGATTTCTACCCGTCTGATCGAGCGGAATACGACGATTCCAACGAAAAAGAGTCAGGTCTTTTCGACGGCAGCGGAGAATCAGACGGCTGTTAGCATCCACGTCTTGCAGGGAGAGCGACAGATGGCCGCCGACAACAAGACCCTTGGAAAATTTGATCTAGTTGGAATCCCAGCGGCTCCTCGTGGCGTCCCCCAAATTGAAGTTACTTTTGATATCGACGCCAATGGAATCGTTCACGTCTCAGCCAAAGATCTGGGAACAGGCAAAGAGCAGAAAATTAGAATCGAGTCCTCCTCTGGATTGAGTGAAGATGAGATCAACCAGATGGTTCAAGACGCAGAGAAAAATGCGGAGAGCGACAAGCAGGCGAAGGAGTCTATTGAGGTAAAGAATAACGCAGAACACCTCCTCTACAGCACCGAGAAGACCCTTAAAGAGAGTGGCGATAAGATCTCTGACGAAGATAAGAGTAAGATCGAGGACGCCATCGCTGCTCTTAAGAGTGCGCAAGAGGGGGGAGATATCGCTCAGATTAAAGAGAAGAGCGATGCGCTTCTTGAAGCCTCTCAAAAGATGGCTGAAGAGCTGTATAAAAATGGGCAAGCTCAACCCGACGCAAATTCAGCTCCCGAGGGGGCTGGTCCCAACCCGACTCAAGGTGGACAAGAGGGAGGGGGCAGCGCTGATACGAAGAAAGATGACTCCATTCAGGACGCTGATTTTGAAGTCGTCGATGATGAAAAATAAAGAGTACTTCTAAAAAGTCGATTTGCAGAAAATAACGAAGAGATTTTTTAGTCTTGGAGTACCTCTTACGAATATCCCTAGATTTTTTCAGGGATATTCGTAAGTATTTGGGAGAGGGCGAGACGTCGTATTAAGAAGTAGTACCAATCAATCAGATCCATAAATCAGATCGATAAATAACGCCAAGAAGTAAAAATATTGGCACCGTAGATAT
>CAZATZ010000070.1:0-3109 GCA_964488175.1 uncultured Spirochaetales bacterium | reverse complement strand
ATAAATCAGATCGATAAATAACGCCAAGAAGTAAAAATATTGGCACCGTAGATATTTTTTCAAGGATAGTCTAAACTTCACTCGGTTCTTGCTTCTTGGTTGTAGTGGTCTGTATAGATTTAAAAAGGGGGATAGTGATGCAACGTGAATATCAATTTACTTCAGAGAGTGTTTCGGAGGGGCATCCAGATAAGGTCTGTGATCAGATATCGGATGCGGTTTTGGATGAGGCTCTCAAACAGGATCCCAACTCTCGTGTTGCGTGTGAGGTGTACATCTCCAACGGGTTTGTCTTAGTCGGCGGAGAGATCACGACTCACGCGTATATCGACACCGAGAAGACCGTTCGTAACGTTCTGCGAGAGATAGGGTACACCGACCCCGATTTTGGGATCGACGCTCGCTCGTGCGGTATTCTGACTCTGATCAAACCCCAATCACACGATATCTCTCAAGGGGTGACTCCCACGGAGGGACTTCACCACGAACAGGGTGCTGGCGATCAAGGACTCGTCTTTGGATTCGCCTGCGATGAAACCACAGAGCTAATGCCCGCCCCCATCGTCTGGGCGCATAAACTGATTAAAGGGGTTGCGGCGGCGAGAAAAAGAGGGGAGGCCCCCTCTCTTCGTCCCGATGGAAAGAGCCAGATTACCGTCAATTATAAAGAGGGA
Source organism: uncultured Spirochaetales bacterium (assembly GCA_964488175.1). GTDB lineage: Bacteria > Spirochaetota > Spirochaetia > SP-2023 > CAYRNA01 > CAZATZ01. The sequence continues at coordinate 2,435 of CAZATZ010000070.1, read as the reverse complement.
AGACCCCACTCGATTCACACGGTCGTCCTCTCACAACAACACGACGACGTTGACTCCGCCGAGGTGCAAGAGACGTTGATGAAGATCGCAAAAGAGGAACTTCCTTCCAATCTTTTAACTTCGGAGACTATCTACCATATAAACCCGACGGGACGATTTGTTGTCGGTGGTCCAGAGGCCGATGTCGGGCTGACGGGTCGAAAGATTATCGTCGATACTTACGGCGGTTTGGGACGTCACGGAGGGGGAGCCTTCTCGGGAAAAGATCCCTCTAAGGTCGATCGTTCAGGGGCGTATATGGCTCGTTACATGGCCAAGCACATCGTCGCTGCTAAGTTAGCCACCCGTGTTGAGATTCAAATCTCTTATGCGATAGGGGTCGCAGAACCTCTCTCTGTCTTTGTGAATAGCTTTGGTACCGCAACCAGTGACGATCTCAAATTAGAGAGAGCGTTGAGGGCTATCTTTGATATGAGACCCGCTTCGATTATCGCAGAGTTAAATCTAAAACAACCTATTTACCGCCAAACGGCAGCCTACGGTCATTTTGGAAATCCAGAATTCCCTTGGGAAAAAACTCCTCACTTAGAATCCTTGAGTCGGTGGATGAAAGAGAATTAACTCCTTTTGGGGGATCTCCTGTTATAAGTCATAGGAGGCCCCTTAAAAACTCGATTTCAGAAATTAACGAGTTCGAAATAAAAAAGGTTTTTTTTTAAAGATACCCATTTGTCATCGTTCCAAGAGAGTCTCGACGGAGAACTTTTTAACTTTTCGTACGTGTGAGGAAATTCTACTCTATGTCTTCTCTGGACTTTACAAAGACTACCTTTCTAGGAAGTTATCGCAAACTTGAGCAGCTACCAGAAGATAGGGGGATAGAGATCGCTTTTTGTGGTCGTTCGAATGCCGGTAAATCGACTCTTCTGAATTTTCTTATCAAATCTAAAAACTTGGCCAGAACGAGCAAGGTTCCTGGTAAGACACGACATATCAATCTTTTTCAGATAGCGGACTCCTTTCGACTCTGTGATCTACCCGGTTACGGATACGCCAAGGTCTCAGCAACGGAGCAGAAAGAGTGGATCGACGGGCTGAATCTTTACCTAACGGAGCGACGCTCTCTCCAAGCTCTCGTTATCGTCACCGATAGTCGTCGTCCTCTCACAGAGCTTGATAAAAGGATGTTTGAATACGCTCAAAACGGGGATTTTGCTATTCTTATTCTCTTAAACAAGGCGGATAAATTGAAAAAAAGTGCGAAAAAAACGACCTTCCTTAAATACAAAGAGGAGATTCAAAGATTCTGTCCGAACGCAGAGGTTCTCTTGACTAGCACCCTATCAAAAGAGGGAATTGACCAATTTCGAAAGAGTCTATCTGTGATTTTCCACCGATTAAAACAGGGTCTTTGATGCTCTCGTCCCTCGTTCAAAAGGTAGAAAACCTTGTCCGATTACATGAAAAAATGTATCCGAAGACCAAGATCCGAGTGGCGATCGCCTTAAACCGAAAGCTCTTTTTTTGGGGAGACACTGAGACGCTCTTTGAGATTAGCAGCCTTTCCAAGATGTTTATGGCCTCCGCCGTCTTACGGCTTCAAGAGAGAGGCATGTTAGCTCTCACGCAGGAGATAGGTACCTACTTAACGAAGGAAGAGATTCGACTGTTAAAACGAAAAGGGGTCGCCTATCACAGGGTACATCTTGAGCAACTCCTCAATCACTACTCTGGACTAGGGGATTTTATGAATCTACGCGGGGGGGTGAGAACTCTTATCGACCACCGTAGCCTCTATGCAAAAGAGTTAGAGCTAGAGAGAAAGATAGAGTTGAGTCTCGAAAATACCTCGATGCCCTTTCGCCCTCCAGGAATAGAGCAGCAGTACTCAAATCTCGGTTACAACCTCCTCGGTCACATCGTAGAAAATGTGGAGGGAAGGGATTATCAAGAGATTATAGCCAGAGAGTGTTGGCAGATTCCAGTGCTAGAGAAGAGTAGCTTTATGACGATGACTTCCGAGTACGAATCGGGACAGTACCATCAGACCCGTATAAAAAGCCCCCCCTCTCTCATGAAGTACGCCGCCTGCGCTCTCTCAACGACCAAAGAGTTACTCCGGTGGTTGGAGTTTTTCCGTCAAAAAAAACTCCTCTCTGAGTCTCTCTTAGATTTTATCGCTGAGAGCTGTCGAAGAAGCTCTTTCGGATACGGATTTCACCACTACGATCAATTTATCGGACACTCGGGAACGGGATTTGGAAATCGAACGGGTGGTTTTTTTCATCCAAAAAGACCGATCTCTTACGTTGTTAGCGTCGATAGTGTGACGGATCACGACTTTGAACGGTTTCAAGAAAATCTCACTTCATTACTGACAAAAAAGAATATTTAAAAATTTTTGAACCTCTATTTTTCATAAAAAAACTGTGATA
>CAZATZ010000069.1:0-8264 GCA_964488175.1 uncultured Spirochaetales bacterium | reverse complement strand
TTTTACAAAACGTGCTTTAAGAGTTAGGAGAACAAAAAACATTTTTTTATTGCAAAAATAAAAAACCTATAATACAATGGATGAGAAGAACTGCTGATTTTGATTTCGAAAAAGAGCAGTCGTCTACCAGTGGGTACCTCTAAAATAAAAAGTCGATTTCAGAAAAGATCGAGTTAGAAATGTAAAAAAGTTCTTTTTAGAGGTGTTCGGTAGTGAAGTTTTTTCCCTTTTAATTTGGAGGTTTTGTGCGATACGAAGTACTTATTTTTTTTCTCCCCGATCTCCCCGAGTATATCTCTGTGAGATATTCTGACGGGAAAGAGTTTGATTCTTCCTTTGACGAGCTTGTCTTTGACTACTTATCGGTAATGAGTCGGTTTGCACAAGAAGAAACATCGATCACCGGTGCGTGGGTCTCCTTTTTGGACAGGCACGACGAAACGAGATTTCAAGTTGCGTTTGAATCGGAGCAAGAGTTTCCAGAGGATCTATTTCTCTCGAAAAACACAGCCTTCTTTCAAGAGAAGGAGAGTCTATTTAACAAATACAGCGTGGTTCAAAATCAAAAATTGATAACCTCTAAACCAGAACGTACTTGGATCAAACTAAGCGATCTTGATTTAGAGACAAAACACGATTTTATTGGTTAAAATTTTGATTGGCTAAAAAAATTGAGAGAAAAAGGGTTCGAAAGACCCCTCTTTCTTTTGATCGTTTGCGGTTAATTTTTTTTAGCAGTAATGAGAGTACGCTTAAAAAAAGGAATTTGTAGTTTCTGTACACCCACCAAAAGAGGACGGGAAAATGTTTCCGCCTCCTTTGGCGACTGGCTAAAGAGGAGGAGAGGGAAGAGCGCATTCCCTCGGGATATTTAGGAACCGTCATTCGTGTTTCGTTAATATTCAGTGTAACAGGTGGCCGTTGGAAAGGTTCACTCGTGTAAGACGAGTGACCATCCTCTTCAACGATCATCTGTTTTTTTTTGCATCTGTTTTTTTTGCTAAAATCTTCTCCTCGGGGGTGTTACTGCCTCAGTCGAAAATAGAGTGAGAAAGTGTAGGGGTTCATCTTTCGTAAATAATCATCCTCTTCATTTCCGTAGAGAAGAAGAAGGTCGTATCGAAAGGTGAAACCAATGCGATAGAGAAAGTTGACTCTTCTTCTTGAGTGGGCAAATTCAAGACCGGCGATAAAGGGGATAGAGGCGTACAGAAGAGAGACCCCTTTCCCCGCCCCCTCTGGCATTCGTACACTTGTCGAGGGAAAACGAGAGGGAATGGCGAGTGATAACAGACCAACGCTGACTCCCGTTTTCAATTCGGGAGCTATCAAGAAGTGTTGGTTACCAAATCGAAAGGGAAGATGACCTCCGATCAAGTTATCATACCGTATATTTAAAATAATCTGATTGGTACTTTGATAAGTGGCTCCCGTCTCCCCCGAAAAGTTGATAAGAGATGAATTGTTATTGGTGGGGTTAATCCCTAGGGTGTAGTAGATACCGAGCTCCATCTCATAGAGTAAATAGTCAAATATCCATCCCCACGAGAATCCAAATCCCAAGCCAAAACGACTCTCTGGAGGGACAAAATTATTTATCCCCCCCACACTCATTCCGAAAAACGACCCAGAATCTGGTGTAATTATCCGATTTGTTGGCTCGAGCGAGAGAGCCGCGAGGCGCCAATACCCCTCTGAGAGCTTCCAAGTCGTTGCGTATTCCTCTTGATCTTTGGTGAAAAAAGAGAAAGAGACCTCTTTGAAATCTTTTTCAAACCGCACATCTTTAATGGTGGGTGGTTCTCCTTCGGAACTAATAAATTTTTCCGCCACGGAGTAGAAAGTTGCGGTACTAAGAACAGCGTATGTGTTTCCCGTTAAAAAATGCTTTATAATGTAGTTTGATCGGTTGTGACTCTTTACCTTTTCTAAGTAGTCAAGAAAACGTACCCATCCGTTATCCAAAACGTAAGGGAGGGTGAAGATATCTTTCGCTTGAATCATAACGAGAGAAGAGTTATTGTCGTTCCCCTTCTCTATCTCGCTGTAGTGAATTAACGTCTGGAGAAAGACGCCGAGCTGTTTCGCTAACTCTTTTTTGGTGACCTTCTCGGTATGATTTTTTTGCTCAAAGTATCGAGTCAGATTTCGGGCAACACTGCGAGCAGGGAGAGAGACGTAGGAGCGTTTACTATCCGCCTCTGCGGAGTCCTCAACGTACCACGTGTTGATTCCTACGAGTCTGTACTCCTCTGCGACAAGTTGAAGAAGTGGTCCGCCACTATTTCCTGGACTCAGCGCGGCACTATGCTCTATGACAGCGGAGGTGTCGACTCCAAAAAAATCCGACTTTGTGTTGATTTCAGTGATCTCCCCCTCTGTCACTCTCCAAGAAGGAGTCGAATCTTTCCACGGATAGCCCGCAGCAAAGACTCTCTCCCCTACCTCGAATTTTGTTTTGAGCGGAAGAGGTTTTAGCTCCTCTCCCGCCTCTGGAGGGAGTAGAAGAAAGGCTAAATCGTTAGAATAGGCTCGATAGACGATGGGGAGATCTCTATACTCAACCCTCTCCCTTTTCGGGTGATTTTGCGAAGGAATTTCAATCGTTGCACTCTCCGCCTCCGCCACCACGTGGGCGTTCGTGACAACAAACAACTCCCCTCTCGATTCAATCACGGAACCAGACCCACTACTTTGAATACTCCGGTACTCTTCGGAGACGGAGTCTCCCATTGTTTTTTTAAGCCAGTGTGCGATATCGTTTTTAATTTGAGACTGCTCTCTCACGTTGTTTGGGTGTACAATGACGACCTGTCGTTCTAGCTCATTTCCGTAAACGAGTAGAGAGAGAGAGAGAAGGATGAGAAAGGTGAAGAGTCTCTTTTTTTTCATGAATTAAAACATTTCTACTAAAATGAAGGTTGACAAGAGCATTTATAAAAACATTTGCAAGAACATTGACAAGAGGGTTATTAAGGATATCTCAAAAGAGAATGGAAAGAGTAGAAGTATACCCTAGCTTGATGCCGAGCGATACACGATAGCGTTATTTTTGTAATATTTCTTAATTTTAGTATAATATTTTTTAGAAAAATAAGCATTGCGATTTTGTTAAAAAAAACGAGAGAGAGGAGATTGGTCAGAGGGGACAGGTCTGCGACTCTTTTGAGAGGTGCCTCTATTTACGAGCGGGTTTTCCCTTGTGCAGACCCGTCACACGTGGACTGACCGTGATGCTGAGATCTGATCCGCCCCTCTTTTTCCAATTCTCATACCCAAGCCCTGCGATCATCGCTGCGTTATCGGTGCATAGAGGGAGCGAGGGGTAGTAGATTTCGTACTTATCTTCTCTCTGTAGTTGGCTTCGTAGGTAACTATTCGCTGCGACACCTCCCCCCGCAACGAGCCGTGTCAGTCCTCTCTCTCTCATGGCGAGTAACGCTTTCTCTAAGAGCATATCGATAGCGACTCTCTGAAAGGAGGCGGCGAGATCGGCGTCACTCTTGGGAGAGTCTCCCCGCTGAAACTGATCTTTTTGGTGGATGACCGAGGTTTTTAGTCCCGAATACGAGAGGTCGTAGGGGGATTTCGTGTGTTTCAACTGTGCTTTGGGAAAGAGAAAAGCCTTGGGGTCTCCCGTCTGCGATAGCTTATCGATGGCGACTCCTCCGGGGTACCCTAACTGGTAAAATTTTGCGACTTTATCGAAGGCCTCTCCGCAGGCGTCGTCGACGGTTGTTCCCAAAACCTCTATCTCATCGGGGCCGTTGACCTGGGAGATAATCGTATGACCTCCCGAGACCAGTAGTCCAAGAAAGGGGTAGGCGACGTCGAACTCGAGTTGACAGGCGTAGAGGTGGGCGAAGATGTGATTCACTCCGATGAGGGGCTTTTGAAGGGAGTACGCGAGTCCCTTCGCAAAGGAGAGTCCTACCATCAGTGAGCCGACTAGCCCCGGTTCTGTTGAAACGGCGATCGCATCGATCTCTTCTAATTTCAGTTGAGAGTGCTTGAGCGTGTTTTCGACAACTCCGTAGATCCACTCGGTATGGATCCGTGAAGCGATCTCGGGAACAACTCCGTAGAAGATCTGGTGATTCTCTGTCTGTGACGCAATGACGTGGCTGAGGATCTTCTTTCCGTCGACGACAACGGCGGCGGAACACTCGTCGCACGAAGATTCAATTCCTAAGATATTCATAAGAAGACTCTCCTTTTGGCCATCCAAGACCTCGACTACTTTTACAGAGGATAGACCTCTGAGATATTTTCCCAAGAGGCACCCCAAGAGGTTTTTCTGTATATCGGATTGCGAGAGGGTTAATCATCGGTCAACTCTTCAGAGACGACGTAGAGAGGACGATTCTTTACCTCGTCGAAAATACGGCTGATGTACTCCCCTAACATCCCCACACTCAGCATAACCAATCCGTTAAAGAAGAGGATGATGGTCATTAAGGAGGAGTATCCTTGAACAGGGTCTCCGTAAATGAGCTTTTTGATGACAACCCAGATCCCGAACAAAAAAGCGAAAAGGGAGATAAGAACTCCTAGAAAAGTCCAAATTCTCAAGGGCAGTGAAGAGAAAGAGAAGATGCCGTCAAAGGCGAGGGAGAAGAGTTTTTGGTAGTTCTGCTTGGGAACTCCCATTTCACGTTCGGGGCGATCAAAGAGAAGAGTCGTCGTATGAAATCCTCCCCAAGAGAGGAGACCCTTCATAAATCGATTTCTCTCTCGTAGCTCTTTGATGACGTCGACAACTCTGCGATCCATCAATCTGAAATCACCGATATTCTCGGGAATCTGGCTGTTGGTGAGTCTGTTGATCAATCGATAGAAGAGTTTGGCGGTTAGATTTTTTCGCCACCCTTCATCACGTGTTTGTCGCTTCATCAAGACAACATCGTACCCCTCTAAGTACTTAGCGATCATCTGTGGAAAGAGTGCTGGTGGATCTTGGAGATCGGCGTCGATGGGGATAACGACGTCTCCCGTGGCGTAATCAAGACCGGCTGTCAGTGCCAACTCTTTGCCGAAGTTGCGAGAAAATTTTACGATCTTGATCCGCTGATTCTGCTCTCTTTGCGACTTTAGTAGTTCAAAGGTTCTATCTTTTAGACTGCCGTCATCGATACAGATAATCTCGTAATCTCTCAGCGACATCGATTCGAGGATAGGGATTACCGTATTAAAATACTCTTCGATCCCCTCCTCTTCGTGGTAGAACGGGGTGACAATCGAGAGTTTTAGTTGGTGAATCTGCCTTCTGGTATCGCTACTTCCCTCTGTTTTTTCCATATCGTTCACTCTCTTTTGCAGTACTGGCTACTTCCTCTTGATTCTCACTCGAGTTTAGACTCTATCGAGTATACTCTTGAGTTATGAGAGATTCAACCTAGCTAGAATGTCAAAAAATCTCCTCCCCAAAACCGTTGAGAAGGTGGTTTTAAAAAAGATCTAGTCAGAAATGAAAAAGAGGTTTTTGGGAGGTTCTCTTGTCTCAGTTGGTTTAAATTTGTATTCTAGAGACCTTTAAAAGCTCAAGGGTTTAAAGTTATAAAAGAGAGAGAGGGGGCTTTCCCTTTCTAGAGATAGAGAGAAAAAAGGGACTCTGGTTTATCCCTACTTCTACTAGTGGCTAGCACATAGGAAAATACGATGAAAGTATTGAAATTCGGAGGGAGTTCCGTTCGAGACGGACGATGTTTTCTCAGCATTTGTGAACTCATAGAATCTCGTAGTAACGAAGGCGGTCTTGCTGTCGTCCTCTCAGCCCCGCAAGGGGTGACAAACCAACTCGTTGCCTTGGTGGATGAGGCGGAATTAGGAGAGGAGTTAACAGAGAAAATCTCAGCTCTCAAGTCTCGGTTTCAGGGAATTGCAGATGAGATTCATTCGGAGAATAAGAGTTTTGACCAAGAGAAGTTCCGTCGATTTTGTACGGAAAAAATTGACGAGTTACACGAAAAATTGAAGGGCATCAGCCTTCTGAAACGTTCACCCGACGCAATTCGTGCCCAAATTATTAGCTTAGGAGAACGTATTAGCGTCTCTCTCATGTCGATTACTCTGGAGTCAAGAAAACACTCCGTTCTCGTACTTGATCCGAGTCAATTTCTCATCTCCGAGGGGGACTACTTAGAGGGCGTGGTTGACATTGAGGCGTCCAAAGAGTTTTTGCCAGAGATACCACCCCAGTCAACCATTTTAATGGCGGGATTCATTGCGAGAAATAGAAAGGGAGAGTTGGTCGTTTTGGGGAGAAACGGCTCCGATTATTCGGCGGCCTCTCTCAGCCCCCTAATTCATGCGAGCATGTGCGAAATCTGGACCGATGTCAACGGAGCCTACACGGGTGATCCTAGATTTGTCGAAAACGTTCAACACGTCACAGAACTCTCTTACGAAGAGGCTCTTGATATCAGTTATTTTGGAGCGAAGGTTCTCCATCCCAAGACGATCACCCCCTTGGCGATGAGTGGAATTCCCTGTCTTATCAAAAACACCAACGAGCCCGATTCGAGAGGAACCCTCATTCAAAAAGAATTTCTCCCAGAGGAGAGGGAAGAACCCCCGATTAAAGCCGTCTGCGATCTCAGAGACGTCATTCTCGTGACTATTACAGTTCACGCCAACGCAGGCAGGACGCAGAGCAGTCTCACCGACACCCTCCCCGGAAGGGTTCAAGCACTCCTCGTCGGAAAGGGAGTTCCCATCATTCTCTTCGTCGAATCCTCTTCGAGCAATAGCGTCACCTTCGCCATCTTAGAGATCTACCGAGAGGTTGTTGAAACACTCCTAAGCAAGGGGTTTGAACTCGAACTTTTACACCAAGTACTACTCCCCATCTCCTACCAATCAGATATGGCCGTTGTCAGTATCATTGGAGATAACATGCGTCTTCGGCGGGGGACGGCGGCGACTCTCTTTTCGGCACTCGCTCAACGTTCTATTAACGTCGCTGCGATTGCCCAAGGGGCGAGCGAACGAAATATCTCCGTTGTGATTCGTAACGAAAGGGTGCAACAAGCGGTTGTGGGGATCCATGAGGCCTTTTTTCAGCCGTACAAAGAGATCAATTTGATTATTCTCGGTCTTGGCTCGATCGGAAAAGAGTTTCTTCGCCTCATCGAGAGACAGGAGAAGGTCTTGAAAAACCAAGGCGTCCGTCTTCACCTTATCAGCGTTGCGAACTCTCGTAAAATGCTCTTTTCTAAAAAGGGATTAAACTTAAAAGATCTCTCTCAGAAATTGGAGGAGAGCAACGAAAAGATGGATCTCGCCGTCTATAAACGTGAGTTGGAGTATTTTCGAGGGGCAGAAGTTGTCATGATGGACGTTAGTTCTAGCTCCGAACTCGCCCGACGGTACCCCCTCTTTTTGAAGAGAAGAGTTCACATTATCTGCGCCAACAAACACGCCAATACGGGGAGTATTATCTATTACAAGGAGTTGCGAGAGATCGCTCAAAAAATGGGGGTGCGTCTTCTCTACGAGACGAATGTCGGCGCTGGTCTTCCCGTGATGACTCCCCTCCGTCACCTAATCCAAACTGGTGACACGTTAAAACAGGTGCGCGGAATTCTCTCGGGCTCTCTCTCCTACATCTTCGGAAAATTGGATGAGGGGGTTCCCTTTTCTCAGATAGTCCAAGAGGCGAAAAAGAGCTGTTTTACAGAGCCAGATCCCAGAGAGGATCTCTCGGGTAATGACGTTGCTAGAAAATTACTCCTGCTGGTTCGAGAGGCTGGTTTTCACTACGAGCTGAAAGATATCGTCATCGAGAAGGCTCTTCCTCCCAAATTTAATGAGGAGGGGGATATTGAGACTTTTATGTCGCGAATCGCAGAGGGTGATGATTACTTTGCGGCACGTGTCAAAGAGGCGAAGAAAAAAGGGGCGGTTTTACGCTACGTCGCCGAATTTCGGGGAAGAAAACTGAATGTCGGGATTCAGGAGGTCGAGCAGAGTGATCCGCTAGCTGGTGTTCTCAATGGAGAGAACGCCTTAGAGATTCACACCGAAGCCTACTCCCCTACCCCCCTTAGGCTACGTGGTTACGGTGCTGGAAAAGAGGTGACGGCGGCCGGTCTCTTTAGTGATCTACTGCAGGTTGTCGAGCTATAAAAAACTGAGACTTCTTAACAATAAAAAGAGAGCGATGACGAGAAGATAAGAGTTACGCTCCTTGTTTAAAAAAAAGAATAAGATTGACATATTTCTATAAAAATAAAGAGAATTAATATGAAGAAATTATTGTGCTT
>CAZATZ010000068.1:0-8444 GCA_964488175.1 uncultured Spirochaetales bacterium | reverse complement strand
TTCTAACTCGATCTTTTCTGTCAATCCCAAGATTTGTTATGGCGTCACTGAAATACCCATTTATCCCCGTGGTAAATCTCGGCTAGACTCCATTTTTAGTTCCATAATAGGGCGAAGAATAGGACGAAGAATAGGACGGAGAATAGGACGGAGAATCTCTTTATTATTTTTTGAAATCGACTTTTTAGAGGTTCCCTCCTTTGAAATCGTCTCTCGCCGAGATTATCTATTCTTCAAATAGTTGTTCAGCCCCACGAAACAGAGAAGAGGAGTTCTTAGTGAAAAAAGACTCTCCTTTGAGAAGGATTCTCTCCCCATGAAAGTACTGACCCCCTCTCGCATGAGAGAGATCGATCAAAGCGCTATCGAAGAGTACGCAATCCCAGAGATCATTCTCATGGAAAATGCTGGACACGCGATCCTTGAAACGATGCGACGAGAGGGATTTTTACATCGTCTTGCTCCTCTTGCTCCTCTTGGCACTCCCAGCATCTCAATCCTCTGTGGCGTAGGAAACAACGGGGGAGACGGTTTCGTTCTCGCTCGACTCCTCGCCTCTAAGGGAATCGAGAACCAAGTTCTCCTCTTTGGCGATGAGAAGAGACTCAAAGAGACGGCACGAAAAGAGTATGAGATCCTCTCCTCTTTAAAAATCCCCGTAAAGAAGAACCTCACACCCGAGGAACTCGACTCCGCTCTCTTCCAAACGGAGATTCTCGTCGACGCTCTCTTAGGTACTGGTAGTAGAGGGGAGTTGCGCTCCCCTTTCTCTGAGATGATTCCCGTGATAAACCGACAGAAAAAACCAATCCTCAGTGTCGATATCCCCTCGGGAATCGACGGCGAGACCGGAGAGTTTCTCGACTCAAAAATAGGCTCCATTCGAGCCAACGCCACCATCTCCCTAGGAGTCCCCAAGCGGGGAAATCTCCTCTATCCCGGTTACCCCTCAAACGGAAAGTTGTACGTCTCCTCGATCTCGCTCCCCAGAGACCTCCTCGAATCTCCCTCGCTTAAAACTCAAATCAATCTTCCTCACCCCCTCCCCCGTCGAGATCCGATGGGACACAAAAAGAGCTTTCCTCGCGTCTTGATCGTCGCTGGAAGTGGTGCCTTTCGAGGGGCGGGTGCCTTCTCCGCCCTAGCGGCTCTGCGGAGTGGAGCTGGCTTTGTCACGCTAGCCCTTCCCTCCTCTCTCATCTCCTCGACAACCCCTCTTGTCCCCGAAGCGATTTTTCACGGATTACCAGAGAGTTCTAACGGTACCCTCGACGAGAGAGGAGCCCAAGAGATTCTCTCTCTGAGCCAAGAGCATGATATCGTCCTCATCGGCCCAGGTCTCTCGAGAGAGAGGGAGACGGTTCGTCTGATTCAAGGGGTCGTCAATCAGATTGAAAAACCTCTTCTTCTCGATGCCGATGGACTCTTTTGCGTCGCGGAAAATTCCTCACTCGTGAGAGATCGCACTCAAACAACTATCCTAACGCCCCATCTGGGAGAACAGAGAAGATTGCAAGAGAACAAGAGCCAAGAGATTGAGAAAGAGTACCGATCGATCGTTGTCTACAAGGGCCCACACTCCCAGATTCGTTCTCCAGAGAGAGACGTATTTATCAACCTGACTGGTAACGACGGTCTCGCCAGTGCTGGTACGGGCGACGTTCTCGCCGGTATGATAGCCTCCTTGGCGATCTCTTGTGAAACACCCCTCGAAGGAGTTAAACTCGCCGTTATGCTTCACGGACTCGCCGCCGATCGCTGGAGAGAGTCGAGAGGGAGTGAGTCTCTAGTCGCCAGAGATATTCTCGATCTCCTCCCCGAAACATTTGACTATTATACCCAAAAAAGAGAGACTCTTTTAGAAACATTTTTTGGCAAGATAACTTCGCTATAAATCAAATTAAACGGAACCCAAAAACAGCCCCTCTTCGGTGAAGATTTTAAACAAGAGGGTCTAGAGAGAGGACAATGAAAAACGAATTAGAGATTTTAAAAGAACGCGGTTTTCTACAGCAGTGCAGCGACGAAGAGGGACTTCAAAACCTTTTTACAGAAGAATCCGTCACCTTCTATGTCGGGGTAGATCCAACCGCCGCCTCGATCCACTGTGGTCACTTAATTCCGCTGATAGCGATGCGACACCTCCAGAGTTTCGGACACAAGGCGATTCTCTTGGCGGGGGGGGGGACGGCTCGTATCGGAGATCCTTCAGGAAAGACGGAGAGCCGACAGTTAATCTCATACGAAGAGATAGATCAAAACGTGGCGGAGCAGAGAGAACAATTTAAGCGAGTTCTCGATTTTTCTGAGGGTAAGACAAGATTTCTAAATAACAAAGAGTGGCTTCACGGGTTAAATTATATCGATTTCCTGCGTGATATCGGAAAACACTTCTCCGTGAATCGAATGTTGACCTTTGAAACGTACAAAAAACGGCTCGAAACTGGATTAAGCTTTATCGAGTTCAATTACCAACTCTTGCAGTCGTACGACTACCTTATCCTCAACGAAAGAGAGAACTGTCAATTACAGATCGGCGGTGACGACCAGTGGGGTAATATTATCGCTGGGATGGAACTTGTTCGTCGTGTTCGTTCAAACAAGGTCTACGCTCTAACCTTCCCCCTCATCACCACCTCAGACGGAAAGAAGATGGGGAAGACGGAAAAAGGAGCTATTTTTCTCGATAAAGAGATAACCCCCGTCTTCGATTTTTTTCAATACTGGCGAAATATCAGCGATGCTGATGTCAGACGATTTCTTCTCCTCTACACCTTCTTACCCGTTGAGGAGTGCGATAGATTAACATCTAAGGAGGGAAAAGAACTTAACCATGCGAAAGAGATCCTCGCCTTTGAAGTAACAAAAATGATTCACGGAGAAGAGGAGGCGTCAAAAGCGCGGGAGGTCGCAAAGTCTCTTTTCTCAACGGGAGGAGATCAAGAGGGGATGCCGACTATCTCTCTCGAAGCAGAAGAGATCGAGGGAACCGTGACTCTCTTGGATCTCCTCGTCAAGAGTAACCTCTCCCAGTCTAAGAGTGAAGCTCGGCGTTTAATCGAGCAGGGAGGAGCCAAGATGGGGGGAGTCAAGGTGACAGATCCCAACACGGTGGTTACCGAATCCAATTTTCAGGAAAATGAATTAATCTTACAAGCGGGCAAGAAACGTTTTGCCAAGATTCTTTATCGATAAAAAACGATTTCAGACAGATTTCAGACAATAGGGAAGAGACTTTTTGTCCAGTCAAGAAACTAAAAATGGGGATTAGCCAAAAATTATCATAAAACGTATGTATCACAAAACGAAACGACTCATTCTGAAGGAAACCAGTGACTTCGCCTCGGCGAAAAGAGTTTTTTAGAGGTACCCTTTTGCATCTCTATCTGTTCTATTCAGAGAGACGACGTCTGTAAAATAAACGGGGAGAGATCGAAAAATACCATCATTCCTTACAAAAAAGCGACAAAATGAATCTTTTTTTCTCCCTAAGCTTAAAAAAAATAAAAATGTATGTATTAAGAGTGGATATATGACTACAATCTTATGACTTCATTGATAGGAAAGAGAGAATTCTTTATTTTATCGTTGAATTCAGTAAAAATTTTTCTTCTTATTGCATACTATCCCAAGAATCCACGGGTTAAAACTATATATTAATTTACACTTATTGAATCGAGATCTTTTACTTTTGGGCGGCACCGAGTCTACGGCTTTAAAACGTTAGAAGATTGAGAGATTTGATAAAGGAGACTAAGGATAGCAGAAGATAGTCGGAACACGTTTTGAACTAAGGAAAAGAGAATAAAATATGAAAGAGATCAAAAAAGAGTTAAAAGCTAGAAATATTAGTCTTCCCACGTTGAGAAGATTACCGCTGTACCTACGCTACCTCAAAAAATTTTTAGCGGATGGTGAAGAGGTGATCTCGGGGAATGTTTTAGCTCAGCTCACAGGAATTGAAGCCATTCTCGTTAGAAAGGATATCTCTGTTACCAAGGTCGTAGGAAAACCACGAGTTGGTTATCAGGTAAAAGCGTTAATCGCAGGAATCGAAAGCCTTCTCAACTGGGACAAGAAACATAAAGCGGTCATTATTGGGGCTGGAGCCCTTGCGTCTGCTTTAATTTCCTACGCAGAACTAAAAGGCCACGGACTCGAGATTGTTGCTGGCTTTGATGTTGATCCCGATAAAATAGGCGGTGATATCAAAGGAATACCTCTCTTCGATGTGAAAGAGTTGGTGCCGTTTTGCCTCTCAAATAATATCAAAATCGCTATTTTTTCTCTTCCTTCTGAGAATGTAGAGGAGATTGTCGAGGAGATTCGTAACACAAATATCCGTGCCATCTGGAACTTCACACAGACGACTCTAGAAATACATAGTGACTACTACGTCGTCAACGAAGATCTCTCCGCAGGATTTGCGATCATCTCGTCTCATATTCTCCCCCCTAGTGTATAAGACTTTCTCCCTCTCCCCCTCTTGATTAGAATTGCAGGAGGGGGGGATGAGTGATTTTTTGATACTCTCGAGGAACTCTCCCCGTAACGAATTTCCAAAAATCCACCGCCTAAATCGTATCTAAATCGTATCTAATTTGCCGAGAAAAGTTCTCATTGGAGTTTATCTTTATTATACTTGGCGGAGGAGATTTTTATGGATACAACCTTTATTGTGACCGTCTTACGCCAATCGCTAACGGTTCTTTTGATAACCGTCGGGCCGGTACTCGCTATCTCCTTGATCGTAGGATTACTAATCTCGATCTTACAAGCCGTTACCTCAATTCAAGAGCAGACGTTAACCTTTGTTCCCAAACTCATCGCTATCTTTCTTGTCATTGGTCTGACGGGGCCGTGGGTCGCCACCCGTATTGTCGAGTACTTTATCCAGATGATGCGACTAATCTCAACACTCTAGAACACCTCTATCCAACTTGTCTTATCAAATCTGCCCTCTCAGATTAAACCCTTCCCCATGAGAGTGTTTTTAACATCCAGCGAGGAAGGGGCTTTCCACGTTTCACAGGCATATACCACCCCCACTTCTCTTTAATCGGGACTTTATGAACCTCTACGAACTCTATCAGTGTTCCGTCGGGATCTTCAACGTAGGCAAATCGTCCCCCAGCACTCCCCATCTCAAACGTCTCACCTTCGAGTTTTTCAGAGCTATCAACCGTAAAAGGAGAGCCCTTTTCCGCACATATTTGTTTCAGTTCATCCATTCCTTGCGCATCGAAACAGAGATGTATAAAACCGAGTTCTCCCCACATGCGTCCCTCAAACGGATCTCTTTTCAGACCGTCGTTACTCTCTATCAGCTCGATCTCAGTGGGGCCGTACAGGGGGCTAAATGAGCCATTTTTTGTCTCACTATGACGAAGTAAGACACGTCGCAAAGAGCGCTCTCCTCCACGGAGATCGCTTAGATCATCAAAATGGGTCTCTTCGTCAAATTCTAAAAGATCGTACTCTAAGACATCTCGGTAGAACGGGAGAGATTTCTCAATGTCAGAGACGCCGATCACACACCCAACGACACCGCCATTAACAGATTTTTGATTCATAAAAGAGAGATCACTCTCTACTATCTCAAAGAGATTGTTGTACGGATCTTTTAAAAAATAGTGTTTCACTCCCCAAGGAGTCCTCTTTATCTCACTACAGAGATTTACGTTTTCCTCTTTGTGAAAGTGATACGCTTTTTCAATACTGCGACTCTTTAGTTTTGTGATAAGAATACCAGTATCTCCCAGCTCGATCTCAAAATTCGCTGGTCTCGGTTCAAATCCCGTATGTTGCCATATCTCAAATCCCCCCCCGCCCTCCATATTCAGAGCGAGCGCGGCGTATTTTTCACGAGGTTTTCCCTCTGTATAGGGGAGCATAAAAGCAGCGGGATCGGATGATTCAAAGACTTTGATGTCCATTCCCAGATATTTTTTGTACCACGCCCACGCCTCTTTTCCCTCTTTAACACCGACTCCAACTTGTTGAATTCCTGTGATATACGCCATCTTATGACTCCTCAATTTTTTAAAATTCCTACTTTTTAATTCCTACCTTGTCAAATTAAACTGCCTTGATCTTTCGAAGTATCCGATAATACAACGGGGGGAAAAAACGGCGGATGTAAACGAGGAGAAGTTCACGACCTCCGACGAGAACCTCTCTGCGTCTCTTTCGCAACGCAACTTCAATTTTTTTCGCCGCCAGCTCCGATGAAATTCCATTTTCTTGCCCAGGATCCATTGTATTGTGCGGTTGCCCCTCTTTTCCTAAGGCGGAGAGGGAGATCTCCGTCTTGACTCGACCCGGTACAATAATGGTAACGTCGATCGACTCCTCTTCCGCTCTCAGAGTATCAAAAAACCCGTGGAGAGCGTGTTTTGACGCCGAATACGCCCCACGTAAGGGAAATCCGAATTTACCGACAATACTCGTCACAACGCCAATTTGACCTCCCCCCTGCTCCTTCATAAAGGGTAGAATCGATTTTGTTAGTTCAATGGGACTAAAGAAGTCTATCTCCATAATTTTACGGTAAAGGCTCAAAGAACTCTGCGAAATCAACGCCCTCTGACTAACGCCTGCGTTATTGATCAAGATATCGATCCGCCCGTAGACATTGACAGCCTCTTTGACTAGATTCGGGATTTCATCGATTTGGGAGAGGTCGAAGGGAAGAACGAAACACTCACTCGTGGTCTCTACCGATGCCTCTTTTGATACACTGAGGCACCTCTCCCGAACCGTCTGTAGTCTCTCTTCACGCCGTCCTGTGATGATCAACCTCTCTCCCTTTTGAGCCATCAAAAGAGCCAACGCCTCCCCGATGCCTGAAGAGGCTCCCGTTATCCATACTACTTGATTCATACTCTAGCCCCCCTCGAGAAGACCTCTAAAAAATATTTTTCATCTTTTAGCTCGCTCTTTTCTATCAAACTATCGTCTCTGAAAGAATTATTTAGAGGTACCCTTCGTTAATATTTTTCAACTATTTAGAAGATTGTCAATTCAACGAAAATAAAACAAGGGTACCTCTGAAAAGTCGGTTTCAGAAAGAGTCTAAGGAGATCGGAAAACTCATCTAGACTCTCTCTAAAAAACTATTTTTTACCATACCTCTAAAAATTTAAATTCTATCGGCTTTACAGATACGACGGGATTCAATAGAATGGATGTTCTTAAATCTTTTCTACCAAGATTCAGTTTGTACAAAGATTTTTTTAGAAGAGGTCTTCTAAAAGAAAGAACACCCTCTAAAAGGAGTCATTAAAATGCAAAAACGAATAGCCACATTTTTTCTTCTCTTGTCACTTTTACTCCCCTCTCTTTTGGCGGAGACGGTTCCCGAAGGAGAGTGGAAACAGACGGCAAGCACCGCTGGTTCGGTCGATGGACTCACGGTCTCTATCACAAAAAAGACACCTCATATCATCACCCTCGTAGCCAATAACGGTTGGGTTGGGTATGCGTACTACGATCCGAAATTTGGAGTCTACCAAGGATTTTTAGAGCTAGTAGGAACGGGGGGCAACAGTCCTACCGATTGGCGAAACGAGGTTTTTCTACTTACGTTAAAATACGACGGCTTGACCTTAACGCTCGATGCAACCTCACCAGAACGTTCTTTTAAAGCGACCTATTGGGCACAGTCTGGTATGCAAATGAAGAAGCAGACCAGTATGAAAAGCGAAATGCAAACTAATATGCAATCCAATATGCAAACTGAGATGCAGAACAATATGCAGATGGAGATAGAGGGCAATAATTAACGAATTCCCCTCGGTTCTTTTATATCTTTTCCTCGTGGAAACCTCTTGTGGAAACCTCTTGCAAAGCCCTGATACGTTTTAGACGGTTTTCGTGTGAATTCATTTTCCCTTCACTCTTACAACCTAGGAGATCTCTATGCCCCGTTCTCATGATTCTACGGTAGTTCCCCTTAAAGATGTTCGAAAGGGATTATTTCTTCTTCTCTCTCTCTTCTTCCTCTCGGTCGCCACTCCCTTTTTGATCTCTGTCAGAACAAGAGATACGGTCACGATTCCAGATCTCATCGGAAAAGACGTCATAAAGGGGTCGATCGAACTTCAGCGGTACGGGTTACAGCCTAAAATCCTTTACTCCCCCGAAAACGAATCGGGAGTTACTCCGAATCAGATTCTTCGTCAGACACCCAAGGGGGGCACCTCGGTGAAACAGGGGCGGACTGTCTCCCTCGTGATTCCTAGAGCGGAGGTGGATTCTTACACTCTGATTCCAGACTTCAGAGATCAATACACCGAGGCCGTCGTAAAAGAGGTCGCTGAACTCGATAAAAATTCCTTGACTCAGATATCGGTGGCAGAGCCTTTTTTATGGGAGCGAAGTTCCTCTCCCAAAGGAAACGTCCTCGCTCAATACCCACTACCGAATCAAGAGATGAAAGCCTC
>CAZATZ010000067.1:0-8527 GCA_964488175.1 uncultured Spirochaetales bacterium | reverse complement strand
AAAGTCATAATTAATTAAGTATTCTTCACGTAAAAATCTAGTTATTTTATTAAAAGAGAGACGGATGTAGATCTTTCGAGAAAAATTCACCCTCTATTCCCCCCTTTATCGGAGTTTCTCAAATTCTTTAGATCCTTTTTCAACATATTTTTAATATAAGGTTCCTCTAAAAAGTCGATTTCAGAATATGACGAATAGATTTTTTGCCCAGTCGAGGAGTTGAAAACGGAGTTTAGTTGGGCTAAATGAGTATTTCAACCAAGCCATGACAAATCATGGGATTGCCAGAAAAGATCGAGTTAGAACTGAAAAGAGTTTTTTTAGAGGTGCCACTTTTAAAAATGGAAACCGTTCAGCCGTGTAAAATCCGCTCTTTTTAACGCCTTTCCCTAAAAAAAGGAGAAAAATGACCGAAAGTCTTGATAGGGTACCTCTAAAAAGTCGGTTTCAGAAAATAACGAAGAGATTTTTCTCCCGTCAAGGAGTTAAAAAGGAAGCCTCGTAGAACTCGAACGAAGCCACACCAGACCCATCACAGAATTTGGGATTCGTAGAAAGAATTTTTTAGAGGTGGCGAGGTTCGCTTGTTACGGCTAAATTATTTAAGAAAGTGTTGCAAAATACCCTCTTTGCCTCTCTTTAAGAGATCTCTCAAACAGGGTTGGCTCGTTTCATCTTTTGGGGAGAAAAACCTTTGACTTTGAAGATTATCTTTAACAAGAGAGTTCAACTCTTTCTCCTCTCTCTTCTCTTTTTATCCAAACTCTCATCACAACAGATAGCCCCCCCCGCCCCCGAAGGCGGAGAGAGTCGCAATACGCTCCTCCCTCTGGAACGTGGCGAAGAGATATTGATCGAGATGGAGAAGAGATTATCCCTCGTAGAGTCAAAATTTAGTGGTTATATCACAAGAACCCTCAATAGTGGAAGCCGAATTCGCTTTAAATTCAATCGGTGGAGTAGCGAAGATGAGTATATTTTATTCCAGATTCACGACTTAGAGGGAGAGACGCCCGCCCTGTTGCGCTTGGGTGTCAACCTCTTCTCCTACTCCAGAAAGGAGAGAGGTCTCAGCTCTTTTAACGGGTTGCAGTTAGAGAATTCATATTTAGGAAATATCTCCTACGAAGATTTAGTCGAAAGAAATCGGCTTAGCAAAGATTTTGATGTCTTGGAGGTAAGAGAGGAGGAGTTTGAAGGGGAAGAGGTCTGGGTTATCACCATCCTAGCCAAGTGGGTAACCCTTCCCTATCAAGGACGAACTCTCTGGGTAAGAAAGAGCGATTATCTTCCTATCAAACGCGAGTACTACAACAATCAAGGACGCCTTCTAAAAGAGATTACTATCAAAAGAGAGGAGACCGTTCATGACAAAAATATTCCAACCGAGATTCTTTATATCGACTATTTAATAGATGAAAGACCGACCATAATGACGATTCTTAGCTATCAAAATACGATTCCACGTGATGATTCTGTTAGCTTTAATCTAATGGATTTACAGGAGTTAAAGTTCTGAAAATATCGCTGAATTCGATCTCGTTACACCCCTCCTAGAGAGTAAAGGTAGAGACTCACGGGGAGTCCAAAGGGGCAACGATAATCAAAATCATCTTTCCGTATCGGTTTGTCTCTCTGGAGTCAAGTGTGAGAGGCACCATCATTGAATTTAAAAACAACCTCTTATTGACCTTAAACGCTCGCCTCGGTACTCTTTTAAGATACGTATTTGAGTCCTTATTTTTTACTCTCTCGTTGGCGGATCCCTCTCTTCGACAGAGAGAGTTTCAGACCATTTTTTCTTGCTTTAGTGTTAAGGGTACCTCTAAAAAGTCGGTTTCAGAACATAACGAAGAGAGATAAAAAAGGGTTTTCAGAGGTTCCCAAAAGTTCTTTAAAGGTTTCCAAATGGCTTTCCACGATTTTATTTTTTCGATGATAGAGTACTCTCTTTTAACGGGAGTCAGTGTTCTTGCGATTATTCTCTTCTCCAAAACCTTTGATCTGGCTTGGTTTCTTCTGGCACTCGCCGTTCTTTCTCAGTACCTCGACGCTATCTACTCACTCCTCGTCAAAATTGGGATCATCTCTCTCAATTCGATAGAGCCTTTTTCTTACGCATCGTTAATCTCAAGCCTTCTTCCTCTCCTCTCTCCCGCCCTTCTTTTTGCCAGCCTACTGCTCTTTGTTCTAAGGACAAAAAATTTCTAATGAAGATGCAAAATCCCCTCGTCGCTGCTCTTTTTTTTACAACAATCTTGCTCGTCATTATCCTCTTCTCAAACGTCTCTATCTCTTTTATTTCGCTCGTTTTTTGCCTCTCGTGGGCCTGTTCTCTCTACTACTTATATCTTCAAAGATTAAGTAGCGACTTCGGAATTTTTTTTAGAGTCCTCGTAGGAACCTTTCCCTTCTTGCTCTTTATCTTTCCCGTTCTCCATCGCTTTATTGTTATCTTTGAACCCCCTCCTATTGGGGTGCACCTAGGTCTCTCGCTCATTCTTCTAGGGGCTATTACTTTTTTCTCCATGCAGAAAAAAAGACCTTTTATTCTCTTTTCATTTCCTATCGTCTACTCTGTAGAGATGATCTTCGGAGTAGGTCTTGCCGTACCTCTTACCTCGATACTCCTTCTCTGTTACGGAGTGATTCAGTACCTCATTGGTTTAAAAACTCGAACCCCTTGGGCGATTATGAACCGTTTAAAGGGATTTCTCTCCCTCTGTTGGGTCTTGGCACTGAACCTCTTACTCGCAACGGATATCTTCTCTCTTCAAGCGGGTTTTTTCTTTTTGGTTGGAGGAATGGTGGCTTTAGGAGTTTTCTATTTCTTTATCGACTGGATGATTGTCTCATGAGTCTCCCGAGAAAACCGCTTGGAAAGATCGCCGTTCTCTCTCGAGATTTGGTCTCTCAAATAACAGAACTGCGATTCTCCTAAAGAGAGGAGTTAGAATATGAAGTTTTTAGAGAAAAAATGGAGATTCCCGTAACGAATTGCGCTAGAATTGAAAAAAATTAGAACGAGGTATTTTGAGGTACCCACAAGTAGAACCATTTCCGCCCCCTTCCCCCTCTTAAGCGAGTAAAAGATACGCCTTGTGATTTTTCTATTATTAAAAAATCGTTATTTCACGACCACCCTTCTCCTTTTACTGGGGTTAGTCTTCCTTTCAAAGAGCCGTCAAATCTCCACCACTGAAGAGGAGGTCTCTCTGCGAGCAGGAGAGGTCTCACAACTTTCACTCCAGCCCTTTTATCAACTTGAAAGTTTCATGAAATCCTTCCGCCAACTAACTCATGTGAATCAGATCCTCGAAGAGAATCGTCAGCTAGTGATGGAGAATCAGATTCTCTCTGCCGATATAGAGGCCGCCCAGAGACGAACCAACGAATTTGAAAGAACTCTCGTCGCCTTAAAGCAACCACCTTGGCTCGAACAGTCGCAGTTAGGGCAGATAACTGGCAAGGATTTTTCTAATTTATCACAGGTATGGAGAATTTCTGTTGGTGAAGAAGAGGGTGCTTTTATCGACGCACCTGTCATTGGGATCTATCAAGGGCAGGTTGGTTTAGCGGGAAAGATTATCGAAACCTCAAAAAAGAGTTCCCTGATGCTACCCCTCACAGCGAGAAATTTCTACGTCTCGGGAACTCTCTCGAAGAGTCAGTTGACGGGGCTAACTGAGGGAAAGGGAGAAAATTCCTCCCTCATTAACCTTCTCTACATCAGTAAAGATTTTGAGGAAGAACTCGCCTTGGGAGATGAATTGGTCAGCTCGGGAGTCAGTGAGATTTATCCCTCGGGAATTCCAATCGGTCAGATACATCAATTTGAAAAAGATCCCTTTTCTGCGACACTAGACATTGAGATTCGTTCCTACATCGACTTGAACAAAATTCGTTATGTTTATGTTTTAAAAAAGAGAGAGATCGATCTTCCGTTATTCCCTACAGAAGAGGAAGAGAAAGAGGGCGAAGAGAGGGATAAAAGAGAGTGAGACAGAAGAGAAGTTTTGAACGACCTGAGGTAAAATATTTTCGGTTCTTTGGAACCAGTGCTATCTTTCTTCTTCTCATTTATCTCTCAAATACGTTGGCGATGTCTCTGCGATTTTGGGGTAGCTCGGTCGATTTGATCCTTCTTTTTACCACCACCTTCGTTCTCTTTAGTGAGGAACGATTGGAGTTTGTTCTCTTTCCTCTCGCCTTTTGGGTGGATTTACTTAATCTCAAGCCGCAAGGATACTCGGGTGTTCTCTATCTCTCTCTTCTCATCATACTCTACTCTCTCAAACGTCTCGAAGCGATCTTCGAACAAGATTTTTCACTTCTCCTTCTCGTCCTCTCAGTGGTGACTTTTTTAAAATATATGTTCTCTTTTTTGATAAATAGTATCTTTCTACCTGAGAAGCAATCGATCCTCTTCACCTCTTTGGGGAAGGAGTTGATCATTAATCTTATTTTCGCCGTACCTCTCTATCTTTTCTGGAAATTTTTTCTTTCTATATTATTTAACCCAACTGGAACAAAAAAAGGAGGGTCGCAGCTGTGAGAGATGAAGGATTATTACTTGTTCGATACCGTGTTTTTTCGGTGGCTATCGCTTTTTTAACGCTTGTTTTGATGAGTCGACTCTTCTGGTTACAGATCGTGGAGGGAAATCTTTTCTCAGAACGCTCGAGATCCACCATCAATAAAATCGAGGAGATCTCAACCGTTCGAGGTCGTATCTTTGATCGAAGCGGAAAACTGTTGGCAACCAACGAGAAACGATTTGATCTTCTTTGGACTCCTACTCAAGGCTCAAAGCCACTCGAGGAGTTACGCTCCTTCGCCCAAATAACCAACTCCTCCTTTGGTCATTATGAGTCATTAATCGCCTCTGCTACGACCCAAAATAGGAATCAACCGATTCCCCTTCTCGCCAATCTCTCTCTGCCCTCTCTCATTCCCGTCGCCGAAGAGAGAGCAAGCTTTCCTAATATCAGATGGGATAGCTACGATATACGCCAATACAAAACGATTAACTCTTTCAGTCATATCTTGGGGTATTTAGGGGAGATTGATAACAGAGAGTTGGAACTTCTCTACAACGAGGGGTACGCCCTGCGATCCAATATTGGAAAAAATGGATTGGAACGTGAGTATGACTCATATTTACGGGGTAAGAACGGTCTACGCTATCAGAGAATCGATGTCTCTGGACAGGTGATCTCAGGAGAAGAGAACGCCGATATTATCGAACCTCCTAGTAAAGGATTTGATCTTATCACAACCATCGATAGCAATATCCAAGTTTTAACTGAAAAAGCCCTTGGGGATCGTAACGGAAGTATCGTTGTCTTAAAACCGACGACGGGGGAGATTTTAGCCCTTGTCTCGTACCCGACTTACGATGCCAACCTCTTCTCTTCTCTCGACGACCCCAAAAATAGAGAAAAACTAAACCTCCTCTATAACGATTCCTCCTCTCCCTTTTTGAATCGTGCCTTTCAGGCCGTTTATCCTCCCGCTTCAACCTTTAAGCTCGTTTTAGCGACGATCATTCTTCAAGAGGGAGTCGTATCTGAGGACTATACGGTCTTTTGTCCCGGCTACTACGAGATAGGAGATCGAAAACTGAACTGCCACAAGCTAACGGGACACGGTAGCCTCTCTCTCAAAGACGCTTTTGCCCAGTCTTGCAATGTCTATTTTGCCAAGATTGGCTATGAAAAAATTGGAGTGGATAAGATTATAGAGTACGCCCGCGGCTACGGATTAGGAACTCTCTCAGGTATCGATTTACCTTCTGAACTCTCTGGGACTCTTCCGACACCCAACTGGAAAGAGGAGCGTTTTCAACGACCTTGGACGGGGGGAGATACGGCGAACATGGCTATCGGTCAGGGGTTTTTGACGACCTCCATCCTACAAATGGCTGATCTCGTGGCGAGTATTCTCAACGATGGAAAAATTTACAAACCACACCTTGTTAAAGAGATCACGAGTTTTGATACCCAAGAGATCATCGAAGAGAAAAAACCAGAACTTATCTTTGAGTCCTCTCTCTCCCCAGAAGTCTATGAGAGGTTGAGAGAGCTTATGCGCTACACCACCTTGACGGGAACGGTCGCTCCCGTCAATCAGAGCCGTACGATCAAGTACGCCGGCAAGACGGGAACCGGAGAGACGGGGGTAGAGGGTCAATTACTCTCTTGGTTTGTCTCGTTCGCTCCCTACGACGCGCCCCCAGAAGAACAGATTGTCATTGTGTCGATGGTTGAACCCAAAGAGGGAGAGTCGTACGAATATTGGGGCCCTAAAGCGATCGATATCATTTATGGTGGTATCTACGGGGGTACAAACTACGAAGAGACGATCAAAGAGTTGCGACGTAGAGGCGTCTGGTACGTTCCCCCCGATGCGTAAGTCGAGAGAGAGACCGAGAACCCCTCAAAGAGAGAGATGACGTAAAAGGAGAGAGTTTTATGAAGATTGCGTGGTTAGGCACAGGAATTATGGGAGAGCCGATGGCTCGACACCTTCTTAAAGCGGGGCATAAACTCTCCGTTTATAATCGAACAGAGAAAAAGACAGAGTCGCTTCGACAAGAGGGAGCGCTCGCCTTTTCATCGATAAAGCAAACGGTTGAGGGGTGTGACGTCGTCTGCACCATGCTTGGATACCCCACCGATGTTGAAGAGGTCATTTTAGGGGAGAAAGGGATTCTTGGAAGTGTAGAAAAGGGTACAGTGCTAATCGACTTCACCACTTCCAGCCCCTCGCTTGCGGTAAAAATTGCGAGAGAATCGGAGAAAAAAGGGGTCATCTCCCTCGATATCCCCGTCTCAGGAGGGGATGTAGGCGCGAGGGAGGGGACTCTCTCTCTGATGGCGGGGGGAGAGAAAGAGGGATACGAAAAAGTCCTCCCCCTTCTCGAAGAATTGGGAGCGAATATCGTCTATCACGGAGAGGCGGGAAGCGGACAGCACTGCAAGATGTGCAACCAGATTGCAGTCGCATCAGGGATGCTCGGATTGGTAGAATCTCTGACGTATGCAAAGCGATTAAATTTGGATAGTGAGAGAGTTCTTCAGAGTATCTCCTCGGGAGCCGCCAGCTCTTGGGCGCTCACCAAACTCGCTCCTCGTATTTTACAAAAAGACTTCTCGCCTGGATTTTTTGTTAAGCATTTTGTCAAAGATTTAAAAATCGCCATTGAGGAAGCACGTAGCGCAGAACTAGATCTCCCCGCACTAACCCTCGCTGAGAGATTGTATGAGATGTGTGAAAAAGAGGAGATGGGAGATTTAGGAACCCAAGCTCTCTACCTTCTCTACGAAAAGAGCTTACAAGCTTAGAACAGAGTTTGAACACAACATATTTCGTAAAAGATTAGTATAAGAGATCAAGCCAAGAGGCTAAATACAAAAACGACCCTCAGAGAGATCAAAACAACTTCGTCTCTCAGAGGGTCGTCTTTTTTTGCCCCACTCTTGATAAAAGAGAGGGATGATTTGATTAAGTCCGCTAACTAAGTTTTGACTCAACCCCTTTCCAGTCGATAAGATGGTCGACGAAAGCCTCTAAATAGGCCGCTCTTCGATTTTGGTAGTCGAGATAGTACGAATGCTCCCAGACGTCGCAGGCAACCAGAGAGGTTACGTTCTCGCCGTGCATAAAGGGAGACTCGCCGTTGAGAGTTTTTGCGACCTCCAACTTTCCAGAGTCCTTATTTTGTACCAGCCAAGCCCATCCCGAACCAAATTGAGTCATTCCCGCTTCGATAAATTTTGTTCTAAATTCATCAAAAGAGCCGAAATCTTCCGTCAATTTCTTCTTCACCCTCTCCGTGACCTCTCCTCCTTGGGGGGAGAGATTTGAAAAATAGAGGGAGTGATTATAAAACTGTCCACCGTTATTGATCAATCCTTGATTCTTCTCCTGCCACGCCTTACGGACGATTTCTTCGAGTTTCAATCCAGCATAACCGTTCCCGTCAACCATTTTGTTCACGTTATCCACGTACGCTTGAAAGTGTTTTTTGTGGTGAAGATTTACCGTTTGAGCTCCAATGTGGGGAGCCAATGCTCCCTCTTCATAGTTTAATTCTGGTAATTTGAACGCCATAGAAAATATCCTTTTCTTTCTTTCTCTGTTCCACTCCGAAAAAATTTTGGTAAGGAGACCCGTAAAAAACTCTCTCTTTGCGAAACTTGAATGTCTCTGTCGTTAAAATAAGATCATTGTATCCTAGATTCAATGTATCACAGTTTTTTTATGAAAAATAGAGGTTCAAAAATTCTTAAATATTCTTTTCTGTGAGTAATGAGGTGAGGTTTTCTTGAAATCTTTCAAAGTCGTGATCCGTCACACTATCGACGCTAACAACGTAAGAGATAGGTCTCTGAGGATGAAAAAACCCACCCGTTCGATTTCCAAACCCCGTTCCCGAGTGTCCGATAAATTGGTCGTAGTGGTGAAATCCGTATCCGAAAGAACTTCTTCGACAGCTCTCAGCGATAAAATCTAGGAGAGACTC
>CAZATZ010000066.1:0-8560 GCA_964488175.1 uncultured Spirochaetales bacterium | reverse complement strand
CTAACCCCTAACCGTCTTGAACGACGATCTTCGCAAGCCCTCAGTTCACGCTGAGGGCTTTTTTTATCGACAATCGCCCAACCTATTTCCGTATCCATTCGCCCCGCCGATTGAATAAAAAATGGGGGTTACGAAAATCGGAGAAAAAGAGTAGACTAAAATGAGAGTCAGACTCGCCATTGAGAGAGAGTCGTCCAAGAGATCTTGATCAGCGAGGGAAGAGAGTGTTTAAGAGAGGTATACCAACCGTTCAACACCAACTCGCCCACGCCGTTCTCCCCCCCGTTCTCTCCACACGCCTGAGACGCTCCGCCCTCTCAGCACTCCTCCTCACCCTCACAGGAGGGTGTAGCATCTACTCCCCCAACATCATCTCACAGTACCACCAACTCACCATCAACCAAGAGAGCAAAAGCGGAGTGATATACGAATCTCTCACCTACTTCGCGCAGGTACAAGACGAAGACGGAGTCGATGATTTCTACGCACTCGACATCTCGCACAAAGAGAGCCACCTCTCGTGGACACTCCCCGCCGATGGGTGGATAGAGATCTCCCGAAATGGAGGACAGTGGGTAGGAGAACACACCCTCCTCGCCCCCCAAGGCGGCCCCCTTCCCCGCGGACAGTACGACGTAACACTCAGCGACCTCTACGGACACACCACCAACGCCACCTTCTCCGTAAACCTCCCCCCCCTCGAGGTCGTAAACTTCCCCGAAGTAACACAAGTCGGCGAGAACATCGTCGAAGTCAGCGGAGAGTATGAAAACTACCAGATCTGGGGATACGACGCAGAAGAAGAACTCCTCTTCTCACAAGTCGTCAGCGATAAAACAACCTTCTTTTTAGACTCACTCAGAGGAGAGATCGACCTAGAGACCCTCGACACCTTCTACATCTACACCGCCGAACCGTTATCCTACTACGGAATCCTCACCGGCCCCTATCTCCCCTTTAAAGAAGAGAGAGAAGAGGGCGAACCACTCCCAACCGAGGGAGAGTCAAACACCCTTGAAAAAGCAGAGGTAAAGAGATGAAATACACCAAAAGAGAGGTCGATCGCAAAAGAGTCAAAGAGGTCAGCGAACACTTCAAAATCCCCCCCCTCGCAGCAACCATTCTTCAACGAAGGGGAGTCGATCAACCACGAGATCTACTCTACTTTCTCGAGAGAGACCTCCGCTTTTTACACAACCCATTTCTACTCCAAGACATGACACCCGTCGTCGAAAGACTACGTGAGGCGCGTGAAAACCGAGAGATAATCGGCATCTACGGCGATAAAGACGTCGACGGAGTGACCTCGACGGTTCTCCTCATCGAAGGACTTCAACGGTGGGGATTTGAACCCGTGTGGGAGGTACCCACAGGCGAGGAGAACTACGGACTCTCGCAAGAGAGCGTGCGACGATTCGCCGAAGAGGGTTGCTCCCTCCTAATGACCGTCGACTGCGGTATCTCCAAATTTGAAGAGGTCACCCTCGCAGACTCTCTCGGACTCGACGTCATCGTTCTCGACCACCACAAACCACACCCCACCAAACTCCCCCAACCAGCTCTCATCGTCAACCCAAAGAGAGAAGACTCCCCGTACCCCTTCACCGACCTAGCAGGGTGCGCCGTCGTCAACAAACTACTCTGGGCGCTCCTCTTCAGTGACAGTGAGCTATACGAGAGCCACTTTACCCTGCTCCACCTCGAAAAGAGAGGAGAGACCTTTCACCTCAGCGGAGAAACCCTCCAAAACTTCTGCTCCGAAGAGAGCCTAGAACTAACATACAACCCCCAAGAACAACCCCTCGAAGCGATCTACGACCCATTTCAGAACTTCGCCCAAGAGAAGACCCTTCTCGTCTTCGACAAAGCCGAACAGACCCCCCTCTTTCGTGAACTCTTCCCAAGCGTCGAGGTACAACTAACCAGCTTTCGCTCATTAACCGAAGAAAAAATGCCAGCACTCAAAGGCGACTCCCTCTCACAAATCGCGCAAAAATCCCGACTCGCCCGCTACCTAAACCCCGACTACTCCCTCTCAGAAGTCCAACGAGAACTCTTTATCCTCTCCCTTCTACAACACCACCAAAAGAGCTTTGAACCCTACCAAAAAACCCTCGACCTCACCATGTTTGGAACCGTCGCCGACATGATGCCCCTACAAAATGAAAATCGCATCCTCGTTCACCAAGGATTCTTGCAAGTACAGAGAGGCACTCGCCCCGCCATCAAAGAGCTTTTACACCAACTAAATATCCACGTAGAGGAACTCACCCTCAAAAAAATCTCTTGGGAACTCCTCCCCGTCATCAACTCCGCAGGTCGCCTAGGCAGGGGAGATCTCCCCATTCGCCTCTTTTTAGAACGAGACCCCCGTCAAAGAGAGAGCCTCATACAAGAGCTTATCGCCGTCAACAAAGAGCGTAAAAATCTCGTCGAAAAACTCTTCCGTCGCTCAAAAACCCCCGCCGAGCAGAGCTACTACCAATCCGAAAAGAGGGGTATCATGATACGCAACGATGAGATTCCTAGAGGAGTCACCGGACTCTTAGCCAATCGAATCGCCCGACAATTTCGAGTACCAGCCCTCATCATCACAAAACGAGAAGAGGTCATCAGCGGATCAATTCGGTGTGATAGCCCCACCTTCATCGCCCAATTTTTTAGTCGCTTTGAAGAGAGCTTTCTCGACTTTGGAGGTCATGAAAACGCAGGGGGATTTAGCGTAACCGGCGAAAAATTTCTTCAGATAGAGGAGAAAGTCATCTCCTTTCTCTCCCACTGGCAAGAACCAACCCCCGACCCACAAACCGAGGATCAAACCAAGAAGAAGCAAACCAAGAAAGAGACCACCAAACCAAGAGAGAGAGAGCCACTCGACATCGACGCAACGATCCCCGTCAATTTTCCCCTCGATAAAATCTTAGAAGCCAGAAAGAGCCTAGAACCGTACGGAAAGGACTTTCCCCCCCTTCTCTTCGAGTTAGAGGAGGCGGAGGTCACGAAGGTTGAGCCGATTGGAAACGAGAGCCAACACCTACGGGTTCACATTCGATCGGGAGAGTTTACCTACCCCTGCCTCTACTGGAACGGCCTTCCCCATTTTAAAGAGAGTTTTGATGAGAACGAGAGGGTGAGAGTCGCTATCCACATCGAGTACAACTACTACCGCGGCCTCTCTCGACCTCAATTTGAAATATCTCTACTAGAGAGAGAGAGAGAATCATGATATCAGACAAAGTAGAAGAGCAACAATTTCAAGGATATGACGCGATCCTTCTCGCCCGAATCTTCAATTTCCTACGTCCCTATAAAGGAATGGTCTCTCTCGCTCTCATAGGAACTCTCTTCTCAGTCCTACCCCAACTCCTCCGCCCCGTCGTCATTCAACGAGTCATCGACCGCTACCTCGTTATCGACCCACAAAAATTCCCAACCTCCCTCGGACTCTCACTTATCGAACGAAAAGAGAGCCTTCTCCCCTTCGTCTACCTCTTCTTAGGTCTCTCGTTCATCGAGTTTTTAGCCTCCTTCACCAAGAGTTTTATGAGCAACAAACTAGGGCAGAAGGTCATGGCAGACGTTCGTGGACAACTCATACACCACACCCTCCACCAGTCGGTCTCTTTCCTAACCAAGACACCGATCGGAACCCTCCTCACACGCATCACAAGCGATGTCAACACACTCAACCAATTTATCATCGACGTCCTACCAACACTCATTACCGACATCTCACTAATGCTAGGAATTATCGTGATCCTCTTCGTCTTGAGTCCCCCCTTAGGATTGGTCACGGTCGCAACCCTTCCCCTTCTCCTCTTGATCGCCTACTTCTTTCAAAAAATGGCGAGAAAAGCGTACCGTCAAATCCGTCGCTCAAACTCCCTCCTAAACACCTTTATCGTCGAATCGCTCTCGGGAATCCGAGTCGTGCGAGACTTTACCCAAGAGAAGCAGGTCGGCGACGATTTCCTCAAAAGAAACAAGGCCTTACGAGAGGCAAACTTGGCAGAGGTGCATCTATACGCCATCTTTAGACCCTTGATCACCGTCTCCTCCTCGCTGGCAACCGCCGTCATCCTCTTTGTCGGGGGGTACTTCGCCCTTGAAGGGATCGTCTCCGTCGGCGTGGTCATGGCATTTATCAACCTCATGACACGTTTTTTCAACCCGATCTTAGAGATCATCGATAAATTTACAGTCGTCCAACTCACCATGGCGAGTAGTGAGAGAATTTTTAGCCTCCTCGAGGTCGACGAAGAGATACCCACCCACCCAGAGGCTATCTCCCTCGATAAATTTTCAGACTCTCTCGTCTTTGATAACGTCAGTTTTCGTTACAATGAGAGCGACCCCTACGCCCTCAAAGAGGTGAGTTTTACCCTAAAAAAGGGCGAGACCTTGGCGGTCGTCGGATACACAGGGAGTGGAAAATCGACACTAGCCAACCTCTGCAACCGCTCATGGGACGTCGTGCAAGGCTCCCTCCATATCGACGGACACGATATCCGAGAGTACTCCCTCGACTCCATCCGAAAGCGGATCCAGCCGATACAGCAGACCCCCCTCTTTTTTACCACCACGATCCGAGAAAACATCGACCTCAACAATCGCCACACCCTCGAAGAGATCAAGGAGGCTTGCCGACTCGTCCACGCCGATACCTTTATCGAGAGACTCCCCCAAGGATTAGAGACCGTCTTGATAGACAACGGCGAGAACCTCTCCGCAGGAGAGAGACAACTTCTCTCCTTTGCGAGACTCGTCTGTAGTCGCCCCGATATCATCTTGCTAGACGAGGCAACGGCGAACATCGACACCGAAAAAGAACAGCTGATACAACAGAGCCTCAAAACACTCCTTGAGAATCAGACGGCTATCGTCATCGCTCACCGCCTTTCGACGATTAGAACAGCGGATAAAATTCTGGTTTTGCGAAAGGGTGAGATCGTCGAAGAGGGAGATCACAAAAGCTTAATGGCGAAACAAGGACTCTACCACGAACTCTACACACTCCAAAATGAGAAGGGTATCATCGTCGATTAGAAGATATTTTGTGGGTACCTCTAAAAAGTCGATTTCAGAAAATAACGAGTTAGAAATGAAAAAGGGTTTTTCAGAGGTACCCGAAAGTGTAAAATTCTCTCGCCACCTCTTGGAAAAAAAACCTCGGCAAGAATCCTTGTAAGAATCCTTTAGTTGATAAGTCTCCTTTTATGAATAGTGAAGAACGGATTGAAATCTCATCGATGAAAACTCTCCGTGAAGAGATCTCCTCTTCTGGTGGAAACGAAATCGTCTGGCGAGCCTCCCTAAACAGAGAGGGATTCTTAGAAGATTTTACCGCTATCGCTCGGGGAAACGCCGAAACCGTCGTCGCCGTGATGAGCGAACTTGAGCAGGGTGACGTCGTTGTTCACAACCACCCCAGCGGAGACCTTCGCCCAAGCCAAGCCGATCTCCAAGTCGCCTCCCGTCTGGGAAATAGCGGTGTCGGCTTCTGCATCATCGATAACTACGTCACCCAACTCTACGTCGTCGTCGAACCGATAGTCCTACGAGAGATAGCCCCCCTCAAACTCGAAGAACTTCTCCGCGTCCTGCAACCTAAGGGCAGACTCTCCACCATCTTCCCCACCTTTCAACCCCGTCTCTCCCAACAAAATATGTTAGAGCGGATAGTCCAAGGATTTAATGAGAATCAACTCGTTGTCGCAGAGGCGGGAACGGGGGTCGGCAAGTCGCTCTCCTATCTCCTACCCGCTCTCCAATGGGCGGAGCAGAACGAAGAACGAGTTCTCCTCGCCACGGCAACCATTCCCCTCCAACAGCAGATTTTAGAGAAAGATATTCCCCTCGCCGTTAAGGCGTTAGAACTCAAAGACATCAGAGCCGTCCTCGTCAAAGGAAGGGGCAATTATCTCTGTCTCAAGCGATTAGAAGACGCATTAAACGACGGCGGTCTCTTTTTTCGTAAGGAGATAGAAGAGATAAAAGATTGGTCGGAGAACGCCATGACAGGCGAGAGAAGTGAGATGCTCCACACCGTCGAAAATCAGGTCTGGAGTAACGTCTGCGGAGAGTCCGATAGTTGTAGCTCGATACGGTGTCCCTTCTACTCCGAGTGCTTCATCTTTAAAGCGAAAAAAAAGGCGGCGAGTGCCAACGTTCTCGTCGCCAATCATCACATGCTCTTCGCCGATCTCAGCGTACGAGAGAGCGAGAACAACTATCAGAGTTCCGCCGTTTTACCCGCGTATCAGAGAATTATCATCGACGAGGCACACAACGTCGAACAGAACGCTCTCACATTTTTTTCCGCCGAGGTAAGTCGCTACTCCCTCTACCGAAAACTCAACAAACTCCACCGCTACCGAGATCGAAAGGCTCACGGGTACCTCAACGAGTTACAGACGCTCATCCCTATCACAGACTTTTTCGGCAAGGTTCAAGATATTTACGATAAAATACAGAGAGAGTGGGACGGGTTAGAGCAGTGGGGAGAGTTCTTTCTCAAAGATAATTCGAGTCGGAGAATCACCCCCGCCGAGATGGCGGAAGAGGTCTCTCTCTGTCGAGGGCTAAAGAGTCTCAACGAACAGATTCTCACACTCTGTGAGTTGATAACCAGAGGACTTGAGCAGATAGATCCAGAGTCAGAACTCTCCGCCATCGTCGAGACCAACCAGATGGTTACCGGTTTAGAACTCGACGGCGCTCTCTTGAAAAAATTTTTGAAGAGAGAAGAGTCGCAAGAGAGCGAGGTCTTCTGGCTCGAGCTAAAGAAAAACCGTCAAAAGGGAGATTCGACTCTCTTTTTTCACATTACCCCTCTCTCACTCGCCAAGAGACTCTCAAGCACACTTTTAGAAAATTTTGCTACCGTTCTCTTTACGTCAGCGACGTTATCGATTAACCACACCTTCGACTACTGGGGAAATCGGGTCGGTCTCCAGTACGTCGAACCCAAGCAGTTGATCGTCGATATCTTCCCCTCTCCCTTTGACTATGAAAATCGAGTCCTCTTGGCGATCCCCCGAGACGTTCCAGAACCCAATGAGAGAGAGACGTTTTCTACCTTTGCCGGCAAAGAGATCGTCGAGTTGGTTCGTTACTCGGGGGGGAGTGCGTTGGTTCTCTTTACCTCGTTTCAGATGCTCTCTGAGGTCTACGAAGAGGTCTTTGAGACCTTCGCCTCGCTGGGAATTCCCCTCTATCGACAAGGCGATAGAGACAGACACCACCTTCTCGACTCCTTCAAGAGCGACGTGAAAAGTACGCTCTTTGCGACCGACTCATTCTGGCAGGGAATCGACGCACCGGGGGAGACTCTACGGCTACTCATTCTCTGTCGGCTCCCCTTCGCTCGCCCCAACGACCCCGTTAAAGAGGCTCGATACGAGGAGATAGAGAGAGAGGGACGTTCCCCCTTTCAAGAGCTAAGTCTTCCCGAGGCGGTCGTAAAATTTAAGCAGGGATTCGGACGCCTCATGAGAAACGAGAGTGACAGAGGGGTCGTTTGCGTCCTAGATCGACGCCTCATTACCAAACAGTACGGAAGACTCTTCCTCCAATCTCTGCCCCCCACCAAGCAGGCGTTCGGCCCTCTCAAAGAGGTCAACCGCCAGATCGCCGAGTTCTACGAGTAAACGACTGAAAACTCTCCTCATAGGGGGTGTAATCCCCCCCCAAAAAAAGAGGGGATGAGAGGGCTATTTCTTACCTTGACGATCGACTCTCTCGAGGTGTTCTTTCGCCTCTTCCCAGTACTGGTTCAGAATCTTTTTATCTCTGGTAAGGGGCTTCCCTTCAAAGTATCCCGCCTCTTTTAAAACTAGATTAAATCGATTTTTTACTTTACGATTTGTCCTTTCAAGAGCGATAGTTGGCTCAACATCCAACTCATACGCTAAGTTCACGATCGAAAAAAGGGCGTCTCCGATCTCTTCCTCTAGGTGGGCGTGATTATCTTCGCTCTTTTGACTCTCTCGAATCTCCTGCAACTCCTCGTCGATCTTCTCATAAACTTGCTCAACAGAGTCCCAGTTAAACCCACGCTTATCCATCTTTTGAATGATCTTTCGCGCCTGCAAGAGCTGTTCGTACTCGCTACGAGATAGGTCTTTAAAATCATCCTCAGTCGGGGTGAGGTCTCCCTCTCTCTTCGCCCCTTCTTTATCCTTCTCCGCCTGCCATATACGCTTAACCTCGTCGATATTCTCCGCCTTGCTATCGCCAAAGACGTGGGGGTGGCGACGAACGATCTTCTGCTCAATCCCCTCTAAAACCTCTGAGAGAGAGAACTCTTTCCGCTCCTCTGCGATCAAGGTTATCATACTCAAGACGAGGTAGAGGTCTCCCAACTCCTCCTTGAGATTCTCGATATCCCCGTTATCAACGGCGTAAAAGAGTTCGTAGCACTCCTCGAGAAGGGGCGACTTGAGCGATTCCCACGTCTGAGCCTTATCCCAAGGACACCCATTCTCAGGGTCACGAAGCGATTTCAAACGAGCGTATAACTTTTCTAGCATAGAGAGTCCTTAAGTGAGAGGGGGTACTC
>CAZATZ010000065.1:1761-8582 GCA_964488175.1 uncultured Spirochaetales bacterium | reverse complement strand
GCTATTATCCCACAGGATCTGAACAATGAGCCTCGATTCAGAGAGATTTCTCGAAGTCTTCGATTTTCGAAACCGATTACGTGTCCCTCAGGCGACTTACAAGAGTTGCGAAGAATTGGGAACCTTCTTAAAGACGCCCTCTCACCCCTTCTCTCTCTTCATAGTCACCAGACAGACACCAAATTGGAGGGAATCCTAAAACCAAGTTCTACCCCTAAAGTAGAATCATCGACTCCAAAAGAGAGAGTGTTTTCACCCACCACCGCACCAAAAAGACCACCTCTCGCAAAAAGCCCCGCCCAATCTCTCGAAAAGGTAAAGCGGCTTCATAATCAGCTCTCCCAGATACTAGACGACGGCAAAGCCCAAGATGGGATAAGAGAGGGAGGCTCCAAGACAAGGGGATTTTCCCAAAAGCCAATCTCACTCTTGGCGATTGGAATTTCCACGGGAGGGCCGAAGGTTTTACGCGATATTTTACCGCTTTTTCCCGTCGACTTCCCCCTGCCTATCGTTATCGTACAACATATGCTAGCCGGATTTACTAATGATTTTGCCAAAGGGCTTGATGCGGTCTCTGATCTCGATGTTTTTGAGGTAGCGGGAGAACATCTTCTCAAAGCGGGCGAGATTGTCATCGCTTCGGGAGACGCTCACCTCTCTCTTAAATCATCGAGTACAAAAGATTCTTTGAAGCTAATCTCGCGAGGAACCAAGAAGCAGAATAGTCACTGCCCCTCGGTAGGAGTTCTCTTTGATTCGATAGTCTCTGCCAATTTAGCGGATAGAACTCTTGCGATTATTATGACGGGAATGGGAAGTGACGGCTCAAGAGAGATAGGAAAGATTCGTAATGCGGGGGGATATACCATCGCTCAAGACGAAAAGAGTTGTACCGTCTTTGGCATGCCTCGAGTGGCGATTGAGGAGGAAAATATCGATGAAATTGTCACTCTCGATCAAATCGTTAAGAGAGCGAAGGAGATTGTTAAAACAAGAGGAAGAAGTGTCTCCTCCTAAAAAGGCCTCTTCCCCCCAAATAGGGTATCTCTAAAAAGTCGATTTCAGAATATTCGAAAGAAGGATAGGTAGCAAGAAGAGATGGAGGAGTTAAATCAATCGACTTGGGTTGGATTTATTCTTGGTTCACCAATCGCTTTTGCCAAAATCAAAGAGATCTCTTATCCCAAATTTGACGATGCCCACTACTGGATCGTCGAACCATCTCAACTGGGAGAGAACAACTCTCTGGAGTGGGGGGGAGGAACTCTTCCCATCCTAAGTGGAAATGAGATAGTCTACAAAGGGGAACCGATTCTCCTCGTAGCCGCTGAGAATCCCGATCTTCTCTACACCATTCTAGACAGCCTCGAAATTCAATTTGAGCCTCTCTCTCAAGAGAGAAAAAGAGAGCTTGAAGAAAAAACTCTTTTAACTAAGTTTGATCTAAACCTTCCCCAAGATCTCGCCTCATCATCCACCGTATCGGCAGAGGAGGCAGAGAGGAAAGAAGAGGGGGAGGAAGGTTCGAAGAGAGAGAGAGAACCGCTCCTCCGCGTTGAACGAGAAGAGACGATTCGCCCCTTTCAGATTGAAATGGAGGGAAGAGTACAGGTCTATTTTGATCGCAAAGAGAATCACTATACCGTCGTTAGCAACTCACGATGGCAGAAGAGATCCAAGGAGAATCTCCTTCGGATTCTAAAAATATCTCCTTCCCAGTTGACATTTTCTAACAAGACAGAGAAGAATAAAGAGACCTTCTCAGATCAGTACTGGTACGAGGAACACCAGATGCTCTGTGCCGCTCTGCTTAGTCTTCGAAGCCAGCAGAGTATCACTCTTCTCACCCGAGTGCGAGAGATCCAGCACCCACGCCTTCAAACGCCCCGATTTTATGGGAAATACTCGTTACATTACGAGAACAATACCTTGGTGGGGAGAGTTCAATTTGAGCTTATTCTAGGAAAGGGACATCTAGGTTGGCGTGAGTTCCGAGACAGAATCCTCGCCCTCTCTTTGGGAAATTTAAGATGGCACCACGTTCACCTCTCCCTCGCTATCTACGAGGATAGAAGTATCCCTCCTTCTGTTATCACCCCCTATTTTGGGAGTGAACAGACCGTTTTTTTTCTTCAGTGGGCGACGGGAGCCCTTCTCGGTTCGAGTCCCAAATCCTTTACCAAACCGTACCAATCTCTCTTTTTCTCCAATCAAGAGAAAACGCTCTGGCAAGCGCCCTCGCAAAAAGAGCAAAAACCCAACCTCTTACTCGAACAGCACTGGAAGAAGAGAGATTTTCTTCGAAAGCGACTCATCTCCTCTTTTTACCACTCTAGTCAGTATAGCCAACAATCTCAACAACAATCCCAGAATCAATATCAATCACAATATCGACAATATGGAATCGGCTCAGCCTACCTCGATTTTCCTCTCTACCCCAATACTCTTAGCGAGAGTGGATGGCAAAGATTTGTCTTAGAAGGGCGATTGGACGAGGATGACTCTCTCACGTTTTCACTTCCGACTCGTATTGGAAACAGTACTATCCTTTTGGCGTGGCGAAATTGGATAAGTGAGTACCTTGAGACAGCAGAAGAGAAAATTCATTTCGATGAAAAGATTAACACCTCTTTTTCTACGGGACCTCTTTTCTGCGATCAGGAGACAGCCCAATATTTCACCCTACTAAGATCTGTCTGCTCGACTTTAAAACAGCAGAGGACGGAGAAGAAAAGACCTATTTCAGTCAAGAAACGTCAAGAGCTACACAGGAAGGAGGTCGTCTCCTACTTTGTCGATGACAAAGAGAAGAATTTCTTTCTCTCAAAAGAACCCGGCGGAGGAAACTGTATTGTTGAAATTGAGTACAACTCTCTCTATCAAGAGATAGTAATTCAGCGAATCAGCTATTTTCTTGAACGTCCCCTTCTCAGCCAGAGAGTTGTTCGAGAGGAGATTTTACACCAGACCCATCTCCTATTAAGACGATTGATTCAACATATTTTGGACTCTCAATTTCCCCAAATAACCTCAATTATAGGAACAAACCCTAAGATTTCTGTCGAGTTTTTACCTAAAAAAATCTCACAAAAACCTCTTCTCTCTCCCACGGCTTGCGTCTATTTGACAACACCTGCGGCTCTCAACTTGGCCATAGAATCTCTCTTTGAAAAACCGTTCTCACTCTGGGGAGGAGGTCTCTTAAAAAATGTGGATTAACTTTCGACTCAATACCCAAGACCTCTCTCTTGATATTAACGCAAACCTGCGGACGAATATCCTCTTTAGTGAAGATTTTTCTCTTACGGGGATGCGAGGAAGGTACGAGAAAGATCACGGACTCTTTCTGCTCAACGGCTCTCTCGCCAATGCAGCCAAACTCGCCGTCTTTAATCTACAAAAAAAGACAGCCATCACCTTTGAAGGGCTGGAAAAAAATTCACAGTTTAGCCGAGTCCAACAGGCTCTTAACGAGGAGAACCTCTTTTTTTGCCCAACTTGTTATTCAAGCCAAACGATTCTTCTCTTCTATCTTCTTCGTCACACTCGGCAATTCTCCCGCTCCTTGGAAGAGATTTATGATGAGAACATCGAGTGTTCCTGTTTCTCCTACGCTAAAATCTTCTCATTTTTACGAAGGTATTCAAAAGAGGGACGCGAGGAGGTCTTCTCATGAGAGAAACCCGCTGTCTCATGCCTCACCATCTACCCGAACTTCTCAACCTCTTTTCAAACCCTCTAAACCACCTAGTAGGGAGTGGGTTTTACTACGATGGAGAGGATGATCTCTTCTTTGACCTGCCCGATCGAATCGTTAATCTCTCCGATATTCGTGAATTGAAACGGATATCTCGCAACGAACACACCCTTGAACTGGGGAGTATGCTCAATCTTGAAACGGTTCTTCGGATTCTACGCAGGGAGAGAGAGAATTACACCGCTCTTATCTTCGCCTTAGAACGAGAAATCTCACTTAGTCACCAAGCTATCGTGACTCTCTACGATCTTTTTTGTATTCGTGGCTGGAAGAAAGAGGATCAAGTGTTAGCCCTTCTGCATACTCACAGAGCCTCTTTTGAGTGGTTAGTTCCCAAGAGAAAAAACACCCTTTTTTCACGCAAAGATCGAGTCGGTTATAGTAACCTTTCAGAGATAACATGGAAACCGGACGACTCGTTTCATAGAGGTGAAAAGAGTGAAAAATTATTTGTTCGCCTCTCTCTTCCGATTCGAGCGTGGACTCAGCAGATCAGTCGATTGATTCATCTTCAAGAGGAGGGAATCAAGTTCTATTTAAACCTATTTATTCGAATAGAGGAAGAACGAATTGACGATATCCAACTGATTTTTTATTCTTCTTATCAAGAGAGATTGATCCTAACTCACTGGGAAGAGACCCTCTTGGGGGAGTTTTTCCCTCTCAACCTGCGAATTTTTCCTCTCTTAAAACACGCTCTCAAAGAGGATATTCAGGCGTCATCTCTCTTTCAGCTAGGAGATAATTCGCTGCTTCGTCTTCTACACTTTTTAGAGGAAACACTCGTGCAACTCTACTTAGAAGAGAATAAAAGGGAAAATTGATACTTTGAAAAAGTTCTTTTTATTACGACGTATTCGAGGAGATAAAAAGAGAATTACGAAATTCTCAATCTTTTTCCTTCTCTTTTTCTCTCTTTTTTTAGGGAAGGGAATCTCCAATTCGGAGAACGAAACATCTCACTCCCCCTCCTCCAAAGAGATTTTAAAAGCTCTCGAAAAGAGCTATCCGAAAAGAATTACTAAGGTAAATTTTACTGATTCGTTTAGTTTGGAAATTGATCAAACGCAACTCTACCTAAAGGAGGGGCGACTCCTACCGCTTGAGAAGTTAGAGGAGTGGAAAGAGTATCGATCGAATGGTTTCTACTACTACTCTCAAAAACTGCCCGAGCTAGAACCTCTCACCCCGCAATTAAAAAACTTCCTCAAGCAGAAAGCGTTGGCTCGATACCCTCTTTTTAACAATTTACTCTATCAAGCAACCTCTCACGAAGAGATAGAGGCCTCTATTCAGAGAGTCTCATTTATGGGATTCTCGGTAAATGTGCATAAGCTTCTTGTCGATCCCCTCAGCCGAGTCGAGTCAGATCTTAAAAAAAGAGTCAAAAGAGGAGATGTAGAGATACAAAACTTCTTCGACTCATTAGAGACCGTGGGTGGGTTCCACTGGCGAAATATCGCCGGTTCACAGAGTCGAAGTTATCACAGCTACGGAATTGCGATCGATCTGATTCCGAAGAGTTATGAGGGGAAATTTGCCTACTGGCAGTGGGTAGAGGGACGCGATTGGGAGACCCTCCCCTACTCCGAGCGCTGGGAGGTTCCCCCCGTCATCGTTGAAGCCTTCTATCAAAATGGATTTGTTTGGGGTGGTACGTGGCGGACATTTGACAATATACACTTTGAATATCGCCCTGAGCTTATCTACCTGAGTAAATTAAGAAAGTGAGAATTGTCAAAAGAAATTCTATGGTAGAGGATTAATTGATTGCGAAGAAAAAGAAGATGGGTCTATGATGGTTGATACTTCGATTAGTAATTTAAGTTGTAATTCAGTCGCTCTTCCTT
Organism: uncultured Spirochaetales bacterium; assembly: GCA_964488175.1. Classification (GTDB taxonomy): domain Bacteria; phylum Spirochaetota; class Spirochaetia; order SP-2023; family CAYRNA01; genus CAZATZ01. The sequence continues at coordinate 2,972 of CAZATZ010000065.1, read as the reverse complement.
TTCCTCCGATGGGGATCTCCGTGAGACGCCTCCTCCTCTTCGGAGGCTCTTTTGACCCACCGCACATGGGCCATTTACAGATAGCAAAAGAGGCGTATCAGACGGGAGATTGGGATAAGGTACTCTTCATTCCCTGCGGCGATCACGCCTTTTCTAAGAGACTCTCCGAACCCTCCCTTCGCCTTCTTCTCTTACAATCGCTTTTAAAATCAGAGGATTGGGCCTCTCTCTCTTCGGTAGAGTTGCTCTCTCACGGCAAGAGCTATTTTTACGATACTTGGTCTCTCTTAAAGAACAGTTATCCAGAGATAGAGGAGTGGGGACTTTTACTGGGTGATGACAACGCAGATGATTTTACTCGATGGCATCGCCACCAAGATTTGGCGGATAATTTGACCTTTGTTCTCGCCTCCCGCTCTTCCTCCTCTCCCTTTCCTTACCCCCACAAAAAATTAAAAAACTCACTGATTCCCATCTCCTCTTCTGAGATCAAAAAGAGCCTTTTCCGCACTTCTCCCACCACAGAAGACGTGCCAGAAGAGCTAAGAGAGTACCTTCCCACCCCTCTCTTCTTACGGATACAAGAGGGGGAGTTCTACCGTCCTACAGAGGATAGGATGCGCGAGATTGAGTCACTTCTACGCTCTCGCCTCTTAAGAAAAGTATCGCCGCAGCGGGCAGAGCATACCTTGGGAGTCGAACGAACCGCCCACATTTTGTCCGATCTCTATCTTAAAAAAAAGTCCTCTTCTTTTAAAACTCGTCTCTCTCTCGCAACCTTAGGACACGACTTGGAGAAAATCAGCTCTCACGAAGAGGGGTTGTCAACTCTGAGCGAAGAGAGTGTGATAGCCCTCTTGCCAGAAGAGTTAGAGGACTTGTCTTTGGCTCACGGATACTTCGCAGCCAAGAGACTTAGAGAGGAGTTTGAAGAGCTAGATGATGAAATTTTTACAGCGATTCGCTACCACACCTTCGGGTATGGGACCGACTCCCCCCTCGTTCAACTTCTCTACTGTGCCGACAAGATTGAGAGTGGACGAGAGTACATAACTCGGAGTCGATTTATCTCTTACTTAAACCAGCCGAGTCTTGAACACTTAAATTATACGATTTTAAAGGAGTCTGTCGATTCTCTAAAAAAGCGTAGGTTAAAACCGTCTCGTACGACAACACAGGCTCTCAAATATTATCAAAAGAGGGTAGATAGC
>CAZATZ010000065.1:0-1661 GCA_964488175.1 uncultured Spirochaetales bacterium | reverse complement strand
GAACTCTGTTACCCCTCTTTTTTATCCATAAACGATTCATATTCCGAGATGATCTCGTGAGGATCTCCCATCGCTCGGAAGAGGCCATTTTCTATCCACAGAACTTGGTGACAGTGCTCTTTTAGAGAGTCCATTCCGTGCGAAACCATGATCACAGTACGCTCTGCGGCTATCATCTCCTTCATTTTTTCACTACTCTTTTGTTGAAAATGGGCGTCTCCCACACTAAAGATCTCATCGATCAGGAAGAGATCAGGGGAGACGAAGACTCCGATGGAGAAGGCCAATTTTGACCGCATTCCCGAAGAGTACGAGTAGACGGGATAACCGATAAACTCTCCCAGTTCAGAAAAGGCGATAATCTCTTCGAGTCGGTCATCGATCTCTTTCTTGGAGAGTCCCAACAGAAGGCCGTTTAGATAGATATTTTCATGACCCGTTAACTCGTCGTTAAATCCTACACCCAGTGCCAGAAGAGAGGTCGAACCCGCTCGATTGATCACACTTCCTTTGTCGGGAAAAAGAGTCCCTGCCAAGATTCGCAAGAGTGTCGATTTACCAGCCCCGTTACCTCCGATAATCCCTAAATTCACCCCCGGGTCCAGTGAGAATGAGAGTCCCCTCAAGGCTTCGAACTCAACCGTCTTAGCCTTCTCCTTTCCTAGGAAGAATTTTTTGATGGAGACGGCCTTCTTGAAGGAGTAAACAAGGTGAACATCATTGACTTCTAAAATAGGTTTCATTTAATTTACCTTTGAATAATTTTTATCTGAACGGTAAAGCAGGGGAATTGCAATGGCTAAAAGTACAATTGTCACGAGAAACCAGAGAGCGAGCCATTTGTAATGGGGGGAGCTACCGTATATCATCGTGTTTCTAAAACTAGAGAAAAAGGCGACATTCGGATTTAGCCACACGATAGTGCGGTACTTTTCGGGGACCATATCCAGATTCCACAGAGTGGGGGAGAGAAAAAACATGATCATAATCAGGTGTGAGAGAAGTTGAGAAAAATCCTTAAAAAAAGCTCCGATATGAAGACAAAAGAGAGAAATTGCGTAGTAAAAGAGTAAAAAAACTGTCAGAGGAACGATGAATTCAAGTATATGCCACGTAAAGGGGATGCGAAAGAGGAAGACCATCGCGAGGATGAGTAAGATCCCAAAGAGCAGCTTCACGAGATCGACTCCCATATCGATGAGAGGAATCAGAAATTTTGGCAGATGGATCTGTTTGAGAATCGCAGCCTTAGCTCGAATCGCCATCGTCGAAGTCTCAAGAACTTTTGTCACCACTTTCCACGGGGTAAGGGCGAGAAAAACGTAGAGAGGGAAGGTCATATCTCCTCTGGCGAAGATGACCACAACCAAAAAGGAGTAGATCAACATGTGAAGAAACGGATCAAAGAGCCACCAGAGATAGCCAAAAATCGTACCACCGACCTCCGACTTGAGTTCTGATTTGACCGCATAGAAAAAGTAGTGGCGATATTTTTTTAAATCCTTAAAAAAGAGTAGATAGTACGCGATAATAGACATATTGATTATTATTCCTTTTGGGCACTTTTTGAATCTTTGGCAAAATTCTCTCACACCTATCTTGATGTGAAATAGAAAAGAGTAAATTTCCAGCAACCTCTCTTTTTCTTAAAAATCTTTTAC
>CAZATZ010000064.1:1240-8631 GCA_964488175.1 uncultured Spirochaetales bacterium | reverse complement strand
CTCGAATCCGATGAATTTTTTTGGAATCTCTGAATAAAAGGGCTTAACAAGCGACCTAAAGAGTACCTCTAAAAATCTCTCTTATTTCTAACTCTATCTTCCTCATCAGTAGTAAATATCAAACCAACCCTTAAATAAAGTCTTTTATGATTGGGCTGAAATCCTTACTCCGTTTTCTCCTTGATTTTGGTGAAACTCCGTCTCCGCCTTCAAGACGAAAAAATCTCTTTGCTATTTTCTAAACCTGATGTTTGAGAGCTTCTCTTCTTTATATTTTATCTTTTTTATTTTTTAGCTTTTCATCTTCTAAAAACTGGTGTAGAATTAGGGCAGAGAGAGGTTTCTTAGAGGTGTCCTTTATGTTTAAAATGACTGATGGGAACTTACTAAAGAGATTTTAAACAGCGCCTAAAGATAAAGGAGAATTCTGTGGCATTTACGTCTTTTGACTCGTTAAAAAAGTTAGAACCCTACCGCAATACACACTTCAAAGGGGAGTGGCCCACGCTGGTGGAGATGTTGCAAATTACCGCCGAGAGATACGGAGATCGCCGCGGTTTTACCTCCTTTCAGGAACCTGGTATTGAGTGGACGTACGGAGAGGTTTACAAGAGAGTACGTATCCTCGGAAGTTACCTGCATAGTAAAGGGGTAAAACGGGGAGTCAACGTCGGTCTCACGGGGAAAAATTCACCAGAATGGGCGCTCTCCTACCTTGGGATTCTCTTCGCTGGAGGAACGATCATTCCGATCGACTACGCTCTGAGCGAGGAAGAGGCGGCTGGATTATTGGAGACCGCCGAGGTAGAAATTCTCTTTGTCGGTGAAGAGAAATACGATTTTTTTGAAGGAAAAGAGTTTAAAGAGCTAATCAGCCTCTCTCCAGAGAAAAAGAACTACGTCGTCTCCATTGAACACGAAGAGGTCGAGGAAATCGATCTACCAGAAGAGAGTGATATCGCTGCTATTCTCTTCACATCGGGAACCACAGGAGTCGCCAAAGGGGTTATGCTCTCCCACGCCAATCTCATCAGTGATGCGAATTTAGCGACGGGGCATCTACATATTTTCCCCACAGACGTCTTCTACGCTCTCCTTCCTCTCCACCATAGTTATTCGATGCTGGCGGTCTTTATCGAAGCTCTCTCGCATTTATCTGAGATCTTTTTTGCGAAAAGTTTAGCGGTCGGTTCAATTTTAGAGGAACTAAAAAAGGGAAACGTTACGATGCTCTTGGCGATTCCGATGCTCTTTAACAAGATTATCAAAGGGCTGATGAAGGGGATTCGAGAGAAGGGAATTCTCGTCTACCTTGTGATTCGCGGGTTAATGTACTTCTCTGAATTTTTCAAAAAATCCTTCGGGATTAATTTGGGTAAAATCCTTTTTAAAGGAATCCTTGGGAAGGTCTCTCTGGCGACCAACCGAATATGTATTAGCGGAGGAGGGCCTCTCCCCGCCACAACGGTACGGCTATACAACCAACTGGGAGTCGATTTTGTGCAAGGTTACGGTTTGACAGAGACCTCTCCCATTCTCACGCTTAACCCAAAGGAGGCGTACAAGGCACCCTCCGTCGGAAAAGTACTACCCCAGCTAGAGATGATCATTCTTGAGCCAGACGAAAAAGGATGTGGTGAGATCGCTGTCAAAGGACCTGTCACGATGCAGGGATACTACAAAGATGAAGCGGCTACCAAAGAGATTTTTACCGAGGACGGTTTTTTAAAAACGGGGGATATCGGATACTTGGATAGTGAGAATTATCTCTACATCACAGGTCGAGCCAAATCGATGATCGTCAGTGAGGGTGGAAAGAATATTTTCCCCGAAGAGATTGAGGATAAATTTCAACTCTACGATGAGATCGAGCAGGTAATGATAAGGGGTTACCTCAAAGATGAAGCGATGAAACGAGAGGGGATTGAGGCCCTCATCTATCCGAATGAGGAGAACCGAGAGAGAGGTAAGGAGTACTTTGAGGAGATCGTCAAGGAAGTGAACCAGAAGTTAAAGCCGTATCAGAAGATTTCGAAGGTCGAACTCCTCAGCGAACCGATGGAGATGACAACCACTAAGAAGATTAAACGATTTAAAGTTGAAAAGAGTTAGAAATAACTAGAGGGAACCTCTAAAAAGTCGGTTTCAGAAATGAAAAAGAGTTTCTTAGAGCTGCCCCAAAGGTTGTTTCTTCTCTCTGTTTTTTTTATACTCTTGATGATATTTAGAAGGACTTCTCTTCCCCTCTTTTCAAGAGGTTGTGAAGTTTTTGGGAGCCTCTTCTCGTATACCTATCTCTTTAGAACACCTTAAAAGTTTTTGTTCATCGATTTTTGAGATGTTCTTCCGCTCTTCTCTTAAGGAGAAACCAAGATGAATTATAATTTTGCCAACGACACCCATTCCCAAAGTAATGCTCGAATCGATGCTGGTTCTATCATGCGAAATGTCTACTGGTGGATGACCGCCGGTCTCTTCATGACCGCCTTAGTTGCGTGGGGAGTTGCGAGTAATCCAGCCCTCTTCTACACGCTGAACTCTGGAATGGGACAGATTATTATGATTGTCGGACTCTTTGGTCTCGTTTTCACGATATCAGGGAGGATTCACAAGTTGCGAGCCTCTACGGGAGTCTTGCTCTTTAGTCTCTATTCTTGTCTTATGGGAGCCTTTCTCTCGACGATTTTTGTCGTCTATACGGGAGCCTCTATCCTTTCAACCTTCTTAACAACCAGTGTACTCTTTCTCTCGATGAGCCTCTACGGAAGCGTCACAAAGAGATCCCTCGACTCTCTAGGGAAATATTTTCTCTTCGGTCTGTGGGGAATTATTATCGCCTCCCTCATCAACTTCTTCCTCGGAAGTCCACAGATAGCCTACCTTATTTCAGGGGTGGGAGTTATCCTCTTTCTTGGGTTAACAGCGTACGACACACAGGCGATCTTGCGAATGGCACGAGAAGCCGATATCTCCGATAATGAAAACTTTACCCGCCTCTCTCTCATTGGAGCTCTTAAACTCTATCTCGATTTTATCAACCTCTTCCTCTTTCTCCTCCGCTTTATGGGTCGTGGAAAGTAGGGGGATTTTCTTCTCCAAAAGTGTTCTCTTAAGCTCTCTCTCGTAAACGTTTTCAGAGGTCTTTAAAGTACGCTTTGGAGATAGACGATAAAAGGGCTTGCCCACAAGAAGGGCTTAACGGTGGTCGACTCTTCTTGAGTCCTTCCGCTCTCTGAGAAGAGAGAGGCAGCACGTCGGAGAGCTACTCTCTCTCCCAACCAACAGAGAGAGAGTGAAGTCGATCTAAAAGGTATCAAAGACGATGTTTCACCTCTCTTCTCGATACGCTCTTCTCTTTTTCGTGGTGGGACTCGTGCTAGGTTGCACAGAGGGGCGTTACTCCCGAGAGTCGTCTCTCGAGACGAAGAGCGTAAACCGATATCTTTTGGCAAAGACACCCCAAGCCTCGGTTCGATTTCTAATTTTACCCTACGTGGTAAACGACACGCAAAATAACACGTTTAATACTACCTCAAGCAATTTTTTAAACAATTTATCAACAAATCATTTGAGACCAAATAACTCGTCCCCCTTCGTCTCGACAGGGAATCAGATTGAGTACCAAACGGTTCAAAAGAGTTCGGAAGGGAGCGAAGAAATGGATCTCTCTCTAACCTTTTCCGAACAGAATACACTCTTACTTCCCTCTTCTGGCTCGACGACCGCAACCACATTCTTTGAAATCACTCTCGAAAAACCGATAGAATTTCCCTATACGATTTTTTTAGAGGGGAAAAAGAATCAAGAGATAGTTCAGAAGGAAGATTACGTCGTTTACGGGACTCCTGAACCAAAAAAAATTCGTATCTACCCCTTTCTGTTCGATTTCCCCATTAAACAGATCACCGTACGCAGTCGCACCCTCGTCACGGTAGAATCGATCTCCTACTTAAATATTCTCGATACCCCCGATACCCCCTTACCTCTCTCTCTGCCCGTTGAGACCGCCATCTCTTACCCCAAAGATTTTTGGCGTCAGGAGGGGTACGAATTCTTTCGCAGCGCAGAGGAACCCGATATTTTTCTCTTTCTTTTTAACGATTACGCCTTACAGGCGAAATTTCTCAAACGATTGGTCTTTTTTGTAGAAAAGAAAGACTCGCGCGGTCGTCTACGTTCAGATGAATATCTCGCTAATCGGCACGGGTGGAACGCCCAAGATTATCGCTCGAGCGATTTAGCACGCTTTTTTAACGAAGCAAAGAGAGAGCGTTTTACGTTGAAGGAAGAGGAGAAAGTTTTTTTAAATCACCTACTCTCCTTTGGTATTCTAAGTTTAGAAAATGGAGAGTATCGAGGAAGAAAATCGAGCAAAGGAGGGGATCAAGCGGTGATCTCTCTCTCGTTAGAGAGTTATCCGGCTCTTCTCAAACGACTTCTGCAACATGAATTTGCCCACGGACTCTTCTTTATCTCCGATGGAACCCAGAGAGAGATCGAGGGATTGTGGAATGAACTATCTCCTCTTGCCCAAGAGAAGTTTCGAGAGTACTTAGCTCTCAGCAATTATGATATCACCTACGACCTCTTGGTCAGAAATGAACTCTTTGGCTATCTGATGGGTCAAGTTAATCCTAGGAGTTCTTTTCTCTACCGCAGCTCCCTCTTCTCCTCTTTTAACGGAAAAAATCAGAGGCTAAATGACGAGATTGCTCAACTCCACCCGAAGATGCTACGAATCATTCAGAAAGAGCTAAAGACTCCTTGGCAATCTTATTTTTCGAGAATAGAGATGAACTCTTGAGTCGTCTCCGTCTACTCCTTCTCGCTCTTCTCTCCTCTCTCTGGCTCGGGTGTTCGCCCGAGAGACCGCTGCTTATCGTCGATCCCTACTGGGATAGAATCTACCACCCTCTTGAATTGAAAAAGAAAAAAGAGGAGGAGGACGCTCCCCTCTCCTTAAAGACAAATGAGGTCAGAGGGTACGACTATTTTGTTGTCCCAAGAGAAGAGGAGGAGATCACTCAACTCCTCGACTCTTTAGAGCAAGAGAAGTCGAAGTTCGATAGGTATCCAGTAATTGTCTCAACCCCCCTCCTGTATGAGTTTATCGCAAAATGGCTAGAGATGCACCCGTCTTTAGAGGGAGAGAACCCTCCTTTGGTCGTCCTTCATCTCTTGAAAGAGGAGTCTCAACTACCAAAATCGGAGAGTGAGACGCTGCCCGTCAGTTATGTCGCAACCTCTTATAAGAGAGCGTATCAACAAATCGCTCAAACGATACAAGAGAAGATAGAGGGGTGGAAGCGAGAAGAAGATTTTCAAAAACAGGTCTACTTTATTGAGAACGCTATTTGGAACTCCTCTGGGGGGGGTGAAAGTGAGCTAGCCTCTTTTTTGCGAGAGGAGATCCCTGCGGATAGATTAAAACGCGTGGAGGTTTATCCGAATGAGCAAGAGGGGAACTCTCTCAACCTTGCGACCTTGATTCGTACAAACGGAGGAATTGTCTTTCTGCGAGCCGAAAAGTTCAACCCTCTCTTTGTCCAAAATATTCCCGAGGAGCAAATTTTAGCGGTTCAAGGATTTTATCAACAAGAGAACGAATTCAACCAGCCTCTCTCTTTCTTCTTTTTAGGGGAGCCGATTCCAAAGATGCTAGAAACCATCAGAAAGAGGAGTCGTAAGGAGTGGAGGCAATCGGAGGAGATTCAAATAGAAGCGACTCTACATTTCTACTATGGCATTCGCTAAAGACTCACCAAGAACTCACCAAGAACGCACTAAAAATTTAAAAATCTGAACCTCTATCGGACAAAATCCGTGGCTTATCCAAGAGAAGGAGGGGTGTATGATTTTAGGATTTGTCGCTCATGGATTTAACGGACAATTTATTACGGTTGAAGCGGATGTCCGTTCTGGACTTCCCGGAATGAATATCGTTGGTCTTCCCGATACGGCGGTAAAAGAGGCCAAAGAACGGGTTCGGTTAGCTATCAAGAATAGCGGGTTTCGATACCCTGAAAATCGAATCGTCGTCAATCTAGCTCCCGCCGACGTCAAGAAGGAGGGTGCCTCCTTTGATATGGCTATCTGTCTGGCTATTTTAGCGACGACGGGACAGGTCGAGATTCCCTCCGAAAACCTTCTCGTCTTAGGAGAACTTCTTCTTTCGGGTGAGATTCGACCGGTAAAAAGTCTTCTCTCCGCCCTTTCGCTCGCCAAAGAGGAGGGAATCTCTAAAGCACTGATTCCAGAAAAGAATTTTCGAGAGGCTCAACTCTTAGGTCAGGGAAAATTCTATCTCTTAAACTCTCTTGATGAGATCCAAGAGAGACTCTCTTCCCCTCCGACTCCTCTTCTCTCTCCAGAAAAAATAGAATATCCAGTCTCAGAGGAGTATCCCGATTTCTCTGCGATAAAAGGTCAAGAGATCGTCAAACGGGTCATCTCCATCGCAGTGACAGGGCGTCACAACCTTCTCCTCTTTGGCCCCCCTGGGTGTGGGAAGACCTACTCCTGTTTGGCTCTGGGATCTCTTCTGGGAGAGCTTTCGTATCAGGAGAGCTTAGAGTTGACAAGGATCTGGTCGCAAGCTGGATTGCTAGATCCGAAAAATCCGAGAATTGCGTTGTCTCCGATGAGAATTCCGCACCACTCGGCGACTTTGGAGGGGATGTTGGGAGGGGGAAAAGAGATAAGTCCAGGGGAGATCTCGCTCTCTCACAAAGGAGTTCTCTTTCTCGATGAAGCGCCTGAGTTCCAAGCACACGTTCTCCAAGGACTTCGAGAGCCTCTGGAGACGCACCGTATCTCTCTGGCTCGGGCGAATCGTTCGTATCACTTTCCCGCCGATTTTCAACTGGTAATGACAGCAAATCCGTGTCCCTGTGGAAATCTTGGAAAAGAGGGGGGACTCTGCCTCTGCACAAAACGTGAGATTCGGCAGTACTGGAAACGGTTGGGAGGCGCCCTTCTTGATCGCACCGATCTACGCCTTCCCGTCTCTTCCGTCAGCACAGAATCGTTGATGTCTGAGGGAGGGCTAACCTCCCAGCAGCTAAGAGAACAGATATCCCAAGCACGAGAGAGACAGATACGTCGATTCAAAGAGTCGGAAAATTCTATTGAGATCGAGTGCAACAGTCGTATTCCTCCCAATCGAATTCCTGAGTACTGTCCATTGAGCTCCAAAGAAGAGAGAGATCTCAACGTACTGGGAAAACAGTTTGGTCTCTCTTCTCGAGCGATTCACTCTCTTTTAAAGGTGGCTCGCACTATCTCCGATCTCGATGGAAAGGAGAAGATCTCTCGTGATAGTCTATGGGAAGCGGTCCAATACCGACGTTTTGGAGATAGTGATATCTTTTGGCAAGGGAGTTTGTAGAGAG
>CAZATZ010000064.1:0-1140 GCA_964488175.1 uncultured Spirochaetales bacterium | reverse complement strand
GTTTTAGATTAGATAGATCCTGAGAGAGTGAGAGTAACGACGAAGCTAACTGGACGGTCAGCTACGTCTGGATTAAATGTTTGGTAGGAACTGTTGGCGGCTCCCCAGATAATTGGGGTGGCAAACCCCACCTTAAAGTAATCGAGAGCCTTCCATTCAATCCCTGGAATGACAATACCAGCTTTTTCTCCAACGCTATATTCGACCCGAGTTAAGATGGTAATTTTCTTATAGAAACGAAAGCGATACGAGAACCCTGCCCCAAGATTATGACCATTAATGAGAGGAAACGTTGACCCCTTGACCTGTAACTCTGTCTGTTCACCGTTATAAAGATACTCTGCAGAGAGTTTCAGATCAGACTCAAAAAAATCGATATACAATCCCAGACTCGCTGAGAGATCGACTCGTGATGGTTTGGGGGTGTTGTTCGGTAGGGTGTCATCATCTTGAATATCGTAGGAGAGTAACCCCTCTTGATACAACTCTAGTTTCTTAAAGAGAGTCGTATTTAACGAGTAGTAGCTACGTAAGTTGAGCTGGCTGTGATAATAGATTCCGAGGTTGAGGTCGAGATAACGGGATGCGAAGTTATACCCCCCCCCGTAACCGATCTCGTTTGCTGTCAACTCGTTTGCATTACTTCCATCAAAAATGTCGTTTCTTGCGTAGACGAGTCCCTCAATTCCTCCCAATGAGATGGGGACGAGTACTTTCAAGGCGTATGAATCGGGGTCAAAGAGATAATCTTTTGTATCCGACCCCCCTCCAAATTTTTGAGGAAGCCGAGCTGGTAGATTTGTAAATGAAAAAAACCGACCGGCTCCCCAAGTAAGATTCTGCCTCCCCAGACGAACAAAGACGTAATCTTTGACGCTGTAATCGGCAAAAAGTTCCGTGATTTGTAATTGAAAAGAGGGGAAACTAAGAGAACTCTTCATAAAGACCTTAAAAAAGTCACTTATCTGAAAAGTTAGAGAGAAAGAGGAGGTTATATTCGCAATAGCGCTCGATTCGACACCATCTTGTGCGAGTTTTTCTACTCCCGTCGTTCCCGTCGTTCCCGTCGTTCCCGTCGTTCCCGTCGTTCCAGTTGTTCCAGTTGTTCCGGTTGTTCCGGTTGTTCCGGTTGTTCCCGTT
>CAZATZ010000063.1:7058-8683 GCA_964488175.1 uncultured Spirochaetales bacterium | reverse complement strand
TTGTGTTTTGTCTCTTGCGGTTTAAATTTGTTCCGCACACGAAGAGAGAGGTTTTAAAAGATCGAGGTAGAAACGAAAAAAAGTTTTTTAGAGACGGTCTGTACTCATTTTCCCTCTTTTTTATATACTAAATGCGATGAAAAAAGGTCTTGAAAGGTCGCCTTCAAAGAAAAAGAGGAAAGAGGGATGAAATCAGTCGAATCAAAATCCAAACAGAACGAAATCTATCTTTTTAACACGCTAACGAGAAAGAAAGAGCTATTTGTCCCCTTGAGCGAGAAGGAGGTCAAGTTGTACTGCTGTGGACCAACCGTCTACAACTACGCCCATATTGGGAATCTCCGTGCTTTTTTCTTTGAAGATATTCTCCGTCGTACGCTGGAGACGGGTGGCTACTCGGTCAACCACGTGCGAAATATTACCGATGTCGGACACCTCAGCGATGACGGCGATGACGGAGAGGATAAGATCATTCGAGCCGCACGAGAACGGGGAATGGGGGTCTGGGAGATCGCCGATTTTTTTACGGAGGCCTTTGAAAAAGATTGTCACCGCCTCAACCTACTCACCCCCCATACTGAGTGCCGAGCGACCCAACACGTCTCACAGATGATTACCTTTATCGCAGAACTCGAAGAGAGGGGTTTCGCCTACGTAGCGGGAGGCAATGTCTATTTTGACACCGCTAAGTTTCCCGAATACGGTAAGATGGCTCTTTTAGAGAGGCAGGAAGAGGTTCAGGAAACGAGTCGAATTGAAAAAGATTCGCATAAGCGTTCTCCTAGAGACTTCGTCTTATGGTTTACTCAGAGCAAATTTTCTCAGCAGGCGATGAAATGGGACTCGCCTTGGGGAGAGGGTTACCCAGGGTGGCACATTGAGTGTAGTGCCATGAGTGCGGAGTACTTGGGAGATACTTTTGATATTCACTGCGGCGGAGTTGATCACATTCCCGTGCATCACACAAACGAGATAGCGCAGTCAGACGCGTTACACTCTCACAAAACGGTAAACTACTGGCTTCATAACGAGTTTTTGATCATGAAAGAGGGGAAGATGTCCAAAAGTACGGGAAATATCTTAACCCTTGAATCTCTTGAAGAGGGCGGATTTGATCCCATGGACTACCGCTATTTTCTCTTGGGAGCCCACTACCGATCTCAGTTGACCTTTACGTGGGAGAGCCTTGAAGGTGCAAAGAAAGCTCGTGCGAATGGAATAAAGCGTCTCCAGCCTCTCTACGCCTCCTTAACGGAGGAGGAGCGAACCACTCCGCAAACCTCTCTTTCAAGAGAGGCAGAGGGTATTTTAAACTCCTTTCAAAAGGCGCTTTTTGATGACCTCAACACACCAAAATCCCTCGCTCTTCTCTGGGCTGTTCTCAAGAGTCAGACCTTGAAGGACGGTGAAAAATGGTCTTTGATCGATCGGTTTGATCGAATTCTTGGATTAAATTGGATAGTCGCACTAGAGAAGGAGGAGAGCCAACTCTCCGAGAGTCTCCCCCTCACGAGTGACTTGGAGGAGTTGATAGAGGCGCGTCAGAAGGCAAAAGAGAGAAAAGATTACGGGAGTGCGGATGAGATTCGCAAGGAGTTGGAGTCGAAAGGGTATAAGGTGATCGA
>CAZATZ010000063.1:0-6958 GCA_964488175.1 uncultured Spirochaetales bacterium | reverse complement strand
CGAAGGGATATCGTCGCAGGGGGAACGATCATCGTTAGATGAACAAAGAGATCGGGGTTGTACTGCATCGTTTCTCCCTGATAGCGAGAGAGAAACCAGCCGATACTCGTCTGCTCTCCCGACTCCATCACGACTATCTGAAAATTTCCCTCTTTGTCAAAGTAGGGGAAAAAGAGAGCGATGTGGTGGTACTGTCGAATCTCTGGGTTTCCAAAGAGCGAGTTAACCGCTCCTATAAAGAAAGTTCCTGGTTTGGCGATACTCGCTAGGTAGAGAGCTGTTCTCAACTCCGAGACGTGATACCCGATATTTTCTCGGTACTGTAACGGAGCTCCCAGACGTAGGTCGGCGAAGTCTTGAGGGAGAGAGTAACTTCCACTCTTGGCTTTTTCGAGAACAACGGCGAGGTTTCGAGACCACTCTAAGCCGAAGAGAGGGTCTCTATCTCGTCTGGCGTCCCACAGGGAGTTTTTCTCGTAAAGGCTCTCATCTTTAACCAGTAAATCATTGATGTCGATATACTCGCTCGTACGATTATCTTTTCTGTTTGGAATATTTTTATAGAGTTTATCCACGACCCATTTGGCAAATCCCGAGCAGTTGACTCCCCCTTGAATATCCCCCTCAATGGCCGTCTCAACCCCGACCCAGACGCCCTCGCTATTCATCACCCCGTACTGGCTGTACGGAATAGGCATCTCTTGTGTCAACTCCTTGATAAAATCCTGCTGTTTTTTCTGTGCCGTGCTAAATCGATTTCCTAGGATACTCTCCCACGGAATCGAGTCTTTGCTAAATTCAAGAATCTCAGATAACGGCGTTTGAACTATCTTTTCGATCGAGATTGGCAGAGAAATTCTCTTGAGGTAGGGAAGACCCATGAGAAAGAGATCCATCGTTGCCCCACTCTGGTTCCCTAAATAATCGGTGTTGCCTTTGATGATAAGGTAGCTCTCTGCGTCGTTTAAAAGGAAGATTTTGACTTGAAGAAAGTTGGGGTCGAATAACTCCCGTTTAATAATCCATGTTCCTGGGGCGTCGAGACGAAACTTCCCTTTTCGTTCATTCATAAAGATAAAATACGCCCCGTCACTTCGCACTTGGGTGTCGATCTGTACTTGAACACCCTCGTCGGTCTCCTCTTCTATCAGAGGGATTAAGAGATCCATTTCGGGGGTATCTCTCATAAAGGCGAAGTTGTCTACTCTCGCAGAAAAATTTTCTGTGATACCAGCTTGATCTAAGAGGATTTCTCCACTGAGAGAGAAGAGAGAGAGGGGAAGAAAAAGAAAAAAGAGGGAGGAGGAAAAGAGCTGAAAAAAGAGAGATCGGAACATGTGCATGTATCCTTTACTCGACAATTCTAGAAAAAGGATAAGAGAAGAGCGAACGAAAGAGGATAAAAATGAGTGCCTAAGAGAACCTCTAAAAACCCCTTTTTCATTTTTAGCTCGAACTTTTAGAGGTACCCAACGGTGAAATATCTCTCGCTGATCAACCTAAAATCTGGTGTTAATCTTCCCGCGTTAATCTCGCAACGTTAATCTCGCAACGTTAATCTCGTAAAGAGCTTATTGAAGGGCTACCCTTCTTTATCGGTTTAAGGTTACGATCGTAATACGAGACGTGAACTGGTCGACCACGGTTATCGTACTCCCAGCGAGTCACAGCGACACGCTCCAAATCCTCGATCAAATTTCCGTCAATCCCGTAATTTTTGACCTGAATCGTATTCCCCGAAGAGTCGTAACTCCAGTGGTATCTAGCAACACCAAATTTATCGCTCTTTTTCTGTCCGTAGACTCCGTAGTTTGTGACCTCTGTCAACTCTCCCCAGTCGTCGTACTGCCACTCATAAAAAGCGACGAGGTTGCTGTCTAGAACAAATTCGTCTTCAAATCCACGATTTACTTGGCGTATCTTTCTGTTCTTGCCGTCGTACTCCCAGTTATAAGAGACAACTTTATTTGTATCCGCAACTGGTTGAAAATTCACACCAAAGTTTTGCTGTCCGTTTCGGTTGCTCTCACGATCGTAGGTAAAGGTGTGGCGAAAAACGCCCCATAAATTTGTTATTGGCTCGTCGTTAACCCCGTAGAACATCTCGTCGACGATTTGTCGATTTTCATTATACTGCCATCGGTAGGAGGCGATGCCTTGATCATCTAACGTTGGTTTGAGGGCCACATCAAAGTTATACTGCTCTAGCTCGTCTCCTTGATCGTAATACGTCCAGCGATACGAGGCGACATCGTGGTTATCATAGGTTAAAAGTCCCTCTGTGTTGTAGTTTTTCTGATCGATGAGATTCCCCGATCCGTCATACCCGTAAGTGTACATAAAAATTCCGATCTCATCGGTACTCGGACTCCCCGTTTCGTCATAAAACTTTTTCGCGGCTAACCGACTATAGTCGTTCCACTCCTGAATAACGGTCGCATACCCCTCCGAGTTACTGGTAAGATCTCCGTTGAGATCGTACATATCAACTCTGATCAACTGATTCTCGTTGTAAAACTTTTGATAGAGTGCCACCCCTTTTTCATCACGTGAAAACTCTCCCTTGCTGTTGAGAAAGTATTTCTTGGTAACATTCCCTCTCTTATCGAGTTCCCGCACAAAGAGATCAACCCCTCCAACGGATATCTTACCACCGAGTTCATCGAAGGGGTAAGAGGTAACCAGAAGATTCTCTCGATCAAAGACTTGGGTGTAGGAGTAGGCCCCCTCTTTATCTGGTGCCAGTTTGCCAAACTTATCGTAGAAGAAGACCGTTTTGGGAAACGAATTCTCATCTAACTGAGTTCGCAGAGAGTAGACTCCATCAGCGTTGTGCATCGGGATACCGCTGTAGTCCTTAAAAACATACGCAACATAATCATCTTCATAAGTGACGTCAATCACAGAGACGCCGATAATTGGTTCTGATCTCTCCTTCCCGTTCTGAACGTAGGTAATCTTCTGAATTCTCTCCTTCTGATCGTACTCAACGGCGTAGTGGTTTATCTCAGTCGTCAGAGATTCATCAATCGGAATAATCGGAGTATACCCCCCGTAACTATCGACTCGAAAACTTTTAAAATAGAACTCCGCAGCGGAGAGAGAAACTCCAAAGATCAAGAGAAAAAGAAGCGCAAGTCCAACCCGAGAGAGAGTTCGGGGGAGAAGTGGGAATTTCATGGGAATGCTCCACCTAAAAAAATAGAACTGATGGCAGGCTTGTGACACGGTCTAGAAAAGGTCGTAGCCTACCCAAAAACAGGACTCTCTGAGAATTAAAGAGTTCTTACAGTTCTATCTTCGGAATTTGATAGAAAAACCAAAGAGATATTTTTTGAGAAGGGGGGATTACGAGATAGGCGATCTGTTTTGGGGGGATTCGAAGAGCTTTGGAGTGGTGGCTGGAAGTGCTAGAGAGTCTCTAGGGGCAGAAACAGAGAATCCGTTGATCTCTGATAAACAGGGGAAAAAAAAACTCTTTGGGTAAAAATTGTTTAATCTAAAATATAAAAATATGACTAAAATATTTAGGGACGTAGAGTTGTATCGTGCCACCAAATCCACCGCCGTGCAGTCGCATTGCGTAGTCGTTTTGACCCTCTTTTTTCAGAACCGTTTCACAGAGGGCGAGGGTCAGGGGAACTCCCTGTTCTCTCTCGTTTGAATACCCGTTTTGCAAGAGGGTCAAAGAGCTGATGCCGGAGCTGCGAACCTGTTGGAAAAAGTCCTCTCTCTTATTCTTTTGTAGCGCAAGAAGTGCCTTTTCAACCCGTTTATTCTCTTGAAAGAAGTGTATCACACGCAACAAACTTCTGTCATTGTTCAGCCTCTTTTTTATCTTCGGAAGTTCCTGAAAAAAATCTTTCTCAGAGACAAACCGACAACTCTCTTGTTGAAAATATTCGGCGACGCTACGCATTTCCGAACCGATCGCAGCGTAGTCGTCTGTGAGGTCTGCGTGAGATCCCCCCGTATCGATAATAAAAAGCTGGTAATCATCCAAGAAGGGAGGGGGAGCTAGCGGGAGTATTGCGACCTCTTTTTGCTCGTCTGGGGCGAAGTCGATCCCGACAATTCCCCCGTGTCCACACGCCACTTGATCCATGAGTCCACACGGTTTACCGAAGAAGAGACGCTCACTCTCTTGAGCGATTTGAGCCAACTTAAGAGAAGAGAAGCCGTTGTCGTGGTAGAGTTCATTCAACACAGTTGCGATGAATATCTCAAAGGCCGCCGAGGAGCTTAACCCCGAGCCGCCTAAGACCTCGCTCTGGGTCTGTGCATCAAAGCCGTTAACGTCGACACCTTCACGGATAAAAATACTCACGATACCTCGAAGAAGATCTAGGCTACTCCCCGCTGGGTTCTTCTGAGGGAGGAGTTCCTCGGGGGAATCAAAGTGGAGTACCTGCTCCCCGAACCCCTCAGAGACGAGGCGGATACACTTGTCGGTTCGTGGTGAAACGACAGCAATAAGGTCTAGGTTGATTGAGCCAGCCAAGACCTTCCCTAGGTTGTGATCGGTGTGGTTGCCGAGGATCTCCGTTCTCCCAGCCGTTGAGAAGAGCTTAATCTCGGAGGTCGCTTGAGGGAGAAAGTTTTTTTGAAATTTCTCGAGTACGCTTTGATACCGTTTTTGTTGTTTGGGGATATCATTTTTTGAGTAGAGAGATCCTAGGATCTCCTCAGGTGTTTCTGTGATTTTTTCCTGTAAAATTTCCCACAACATTTTGATTTTCCTTTTGGTTTGCTTTTAGATTTTCTTTTGGTTTGCTTTTATTAAAAAACGGTTTTTACTTCTTCAACTGTCGACTCTGTATTCGGCTAAAAGGCGCTGATCTTTCTCACTGAGCGAGATCTCTAAACGAATGAAACTCTCTTCAAATTCCTCTTCGTGAATCAGCCCGTTCTTTCTCACGTACGAGTAAATATCCCACTTATCGTTAGGAATCATCAGAGTAAACCTCTCTTCGCTGATGCTCAAGAGACTCCCTATCATCTCTTGTAGATCATTTTTCCCCTCTTGCGTCTTCGCCGAGAGAAAGACGACGGGAAGAGAGCGTTCCTCAGCGTATTTGAGTAATTCTTGGCGTAACTCGAGTTGGTTCTCCATTTTATCCGCTTTGTTAAAGAGGATCGCCGTAGGGGTAGAACCCGCCCCCAGCTCCTCGAGAATGGTCATCGTTGTTTTGAAATGCTCTCTCCACAGGGGGTTACTTCCGTCGAGTACGTGCAGAATCGCATCGGCTAAGACCGTCTCTTCTAGCGTCGATTTAAACGCATCGATCAGGTGGTGGGGGAGTTTTCGGATAAAACCAACGGTATCACTCAAGATAAATTCTCGACCTGCGGGAAGGTGAATACGCCGAGAGGTGGGGTCTAGCGTCGCAAAAAGTTTATCTTCCGCCAAGACATTTGCGTGGCTCATCATGTTTAGAACAGAGGATTTTCCCGCATTGGTATACCCGACCAGCGAGAGGGTGGGAACGGGGGTTTCACGTCTCTTTTTTCGCTGGGTCTCTCGTGTCTTTTGAACCTGTTGTAGCTCTTTTTTAAGGGAGGACATATTTTTTAACACACCCCTGCGATCCTGCTCTAGTTGCGTTTCTCCCTTTCCTCGATTTCCCTTTGCCCCCCCTCTTTGGCGCGAGAAGTGCGTCCACGCACGAGTTAAACGGGGTAGGCTGTACTCCATGCGAGCTAGTTCGACCTGCAAGACCGCCTCTCTGGTGTGAGCTCTGTCTGAAAAAATATCGAGTATCACCTCTTCTCTATCGATGACGGTATTCTCTAAATCTCTCTCCAAATTTCTCTGCTGCGATGGACTTAAGTCGGTATCAAAGATAAAAATATCCGCCTCCGTCTCGTCCTGTACGTGTCGCAACTCTTCAACTTTTCCGCTACCGATAAAGTAACGTGAATCCACCTTCCGCACTTTTATGAGACAAGACTGCACACGGGGGATCCCCATCGTCTCGACGAGGCTCTCTAGCTCTCGGAGGTGTTCGTTTGCGCTCTCTTCGGTCTCTTTCGGCATCTGAATTCCGACCAACACCGCACGTTCACACTTAGGGGAAAAAATTCCTCGTTCATCAAATTGACTTTCAAGCATATAAAATACTCCTTATAGGTATTTAAACTCACCCTAAAGAGAGCCCTAAATAGATTAGGGGTACCCTTAGACAAATTCTAAAGGTTATTGGATAAAAACACAATCTTTTTGATGCACTGGTCTTTTTTGATAGAGAGAGATTCGGTTGAGTGGGGAGAGATTACTGCGTTTTGATACGTTTCAATAAACTTCAATCCGTTTCGCCAAGATTAATCTGGAGACGAAAAAGAGTTTTTTGAGAGAATCACACAATGTATTTCTCCGAAGAGAGTTCTTTTTTTCTTCGCAAAATCATACAATCTCGTTGAACGTTACCCTAGAGATTGAGAAGCTCCCCCTCTCTCCTCGCTAAAGAGGAAGAGGCGAGAGTCTATCTTAAATCTTAAAAATCGATAGAAGGACACCTCTAAAAAAACCCTTTTCAGTTCTAACTCGATATTTTCTGAAACCGACTTTTTAGAGGTCCGCAGAAGGAAGTCTTGATGAAATATAATTTTTATTGCGTGATAATTTCTGGTTTTTTGTTGGCAACTCTTCTTGTTGGATGCACTCAGAGAGAGGTGCGTGTCGAGAGGGATGAGGCGAAGCTTTCCGACGTAGAGTTATTTGGGTATATTCTCGACGGTTTGGGCGAGAGGGGAGATCCTCTCCGTGAAAAATTTGAAGAGAAGACGGTCTCTGTGTTTTTAGACCTCAAGAAAATTCCTTTCCAAACCCCCCCCAATCCACGCCTGCTTTTAGAGAGCTATCAAGCCAAAAATCGAGAGAGATTGCCCCACGAAGAGTCGGCGGAAGTCTCGGTCCAAAACGAGTCTCAAAAAGAGCGTGTTTCTCTCTCGGTGTTGA
>CAZATZ010000062.1:0-8772 GCA_964488175.1 uncultured Spirochaetales bacterium | reverse complement strand
TCCTTTATCTTAAATGAAGAGGAATTCCCTCTCTTGAGAGAGGGGTTTCTTCATTTGTTTTTATTAAAAGTTTCTTTAAAATAACGAAGAAAAGTCCTTCGGCACGTCAGATTTTCGGTCTAAAATCCGAAGAACTTTCTCGTATTTAGAGCGATTGTCCCTAAATCTCAACTTCGAAGATCGTCTGTTCAGAGATCTCAGTAGCAAGAGAGTCTAAGGCGACCCCAACCCGATGATAGCGTAGCTTCCACTGCTCCTCTTCTGGGAGAGCGGGATCTCCCAGAGGGTAAGGAATCGAGATGGTAGGAACAATTCGATTGCTCCCTACCGTCACTGCGACGGGAATCATGTTCGCCATTTGTACAATAGGAATTCCACTTCTCTCTATCTCTTTGACCATCGTTGCACCGCAACGAGTACAGGTGCCTCACGTCGAGGTTAAAATAACAGCCGTCACCTTGTCTTTTTTCAAGATTTCAGCCATCTCCATCCCCATCTTAGCACCCTCTGCCTGAGTGGTTCCCGTCCCTACGGTTGAGAAGAAGTAATCGTAAACTTTGGCGATTTTACCATCTTTCTCATATTCTCTCAAGGCATCAAGGGGTACAACTCGGTTTGGGTTGTTATCGGCAGCCGCTGGATCATACCCAGCGTGAATCGTCTGAAAAGCACCCTGCTCACGATTAGCCAACGCAGCCATTCCCTTGACACTGTACCGACCCCAACGGGTGGCTGAGGCTGATTGTATCTTATCTGGATTCCCAACTGGAATAATTCCACCAGTCGTTACCAGAGCAATCGTTGCTTTACTCAGATCTTTAACCGCAGGAGCGATCTCAACCCGATCAATCTTAGGAATAGGAAGCTCTGAGACGTACTCCTCTCCCCTTACCTTTTTGATTAACATCTCTACCGCTCTATCCGCTGCTGGTTTCATTCCCTCGGGGAAACACTGAAATCGAATTCCACGTGCAAAATACCCCTCTTCATCCGCCGAGAGAAGAACCTCTTTGTTGAGTATCTTGTTGGCGTACGTAGCGAGAGTCGGCAGATCTTTTCTCATGCTTCCAGCACTATGCCCCCCTTTAAAGATCACCATCTCCGACTTAAACATCTCAACCCCAGGATTCTCGACGTTCATAGAGGTCAAGACGGGTACCCCAAATTTTTTCTTGACGGCTCGACAGATAATACCGCAGGCGACCCCGTATCGACCCGCCTGAAAAGCTGGCCCTGCGATAAAGATATCGAAGGTGAGTCCCTCGAGAAAATCGAGAATCTCCTTGACCGCTTTTTCTGTGTGACTCCCCATGTAGTTATCACCGCAAATAATGGTGTGAGTCACCTCAGCATCGAGAAGTTTATCGTATTTGGCAGCGGCTCCAACTTGACCTTCACGAATCTCGGCGGGAAAATTCGCTTCATCCTCTCCACCAATCTGTCCAAAAAATTGGTTTAAATAGATAATTGCTTTTTTCATCTTAAAACTCCTTCATCGTCTTCGTCGACCATCCACACGTCATATCGCCACAGAAGATACCATTATTCTCCATAATGATAGAACCGTCTTTTCGTACACTCGGTCCCAACTCTTCATCTTCGTCCCATCCGCCGGAGTTTCCGTCACGTCCGAGTGCGTTGATATCCCCTATCACCGTATCCATGGGGGGTAGTTCAAGTAGTTGTGAGACATTTCCCGTGGAAACAATCGCATTTGCCTTCTCATCGAGAGAGACGAGGGGTTGTGACGCTCCATCACGCCCCGTCGATTCATTGCTCATTCCAACCGTTTTGATACCGACATCTTCCAGAGCAACGATACAAGCGATGTAGTCAGCGTCTGGATTTCCGTAACCTGGCTCATTAACGATAGCGCAATCTGCTCCCAAGAGGCGAGAGAGTTCGGCGACTTGAAAAGCCGATCGTTCTTTCTGTTCTAGGGCAACATTTAAATTTGAGACGACGACTCCTAGGAAATTTAAATCCTTTCCGTGAGCCTTGTATAAACTCTTAATGAGGGGGTAATTTTGTAGATCGTACGTGGACCACTTAGATGAACAGGGCATAAAACTTCCGCTCACCATCGAGCCTCCCAAGACCTCGTTAGGGTTAATAAAGGTGGGAATCAAGGAGTTACAATCCCATCCGTAAAGAAGATCGTTGTGTCCCTTGACCTCCATTTGTGACTGCGGTTGCATAACGAGGACAGCCTTTGGAAGATTTTCAAGACCACTGCGGTCACTGAGAGTAGGCATAGAGAATACTTCAACCTCTTCTGTGGTGAGTTTTGATAGACTCTTTCCCAAGTACTCCGCCAATCGAAATCCAGCCCATCGGAGAGCGTGGTTCTTTTTCTGTTGCTCCTTGTGTTCGAAGGTCTCATCGGTATTGGCGACGAGAACAATATTAATGAGTTGTGAGAAGTAGCTGTATTTTGCTCCTTCCCCTCCCATATCGAAGAGTCCGTCTTGAAATCCGCCCCATTTTTGACCGACAACGGTGACACAACAGTTTTTCAATGCGTGTTGATCCGATCCTGCCGCCGAGTAGATACCCCCCGTGACTCCTGGAAAAAGTGGTTTTCCGTCGACTCGACACCGCGGTTCAACCGCATCTTTGACGGGACATAAACGAACCATGTCTCCCGGTTTTGTCAAGAGAAGATCGGCTTCAGTGATGTGATCATCTTTACGAACAACCGCTAATGCCTCCTCTTTATCAATGGTTAGCTTTCCTCTCTCGTATGAAGTTTTTTTTCCAAAAACAACCTCATTTACGGGGAAATTATGAATTTTGAATTCCATGGAATCCCTCCTATCCGATCGACTGCCGATATGTATAAATATATAATTATACCAAAATGCACACTTATACAACTCAATTTAACCCTGGTTTAATCCTGATTATTCAAGTACAAAAAAACGAAATAAAAATGACCGTACTCTTCCCTCCCTCTACAACGTATCTTTAAGCGGGAAAGTATCCGTAAATACTTCCCGAACACTGGAAGTATTTACGCAGAAGTATCCTTTAGGAGATCTTTAAAGAAATTTTCCCTCTTTCAATAACTCCTTAGATCTCTCTTCATCCTCTTTCGCCACCATCACAACTGGTCCCGTGCATCCCATACCGCTCTCGGCGTAAATATTGGATTTCCAGAGATGTTGTGTTGCGTCTTCGATATCAAGAATGTCGATCCCAAAAAGCTCTTCATTGACGATCTTTTTAGGTGGGACTTTGACGACCTCTGTCGACGACTCTTTGGAAGATATTTTAGGCAAGAGAGATTCAATAATTTCATCAAGCCCCGCTCTTTTTGCCTCTTCCCACCGCTCTTCAAATCGCTTTTGGATTCCACCTTTTACCGCATCCGCAGTCATCTTAATCGCATTGGCGATAACGGGGGCTCCACTAGCTCGAGAGATGATAGAGACGAGCCATGGAAACTCCTCCCCTATGGCGGGGCCATATCCGTAACCAGTCGCTTCATACCCACCGCCCGTCAAAAAGGAGGCGAACATCTTGACGAGTAGGTTTCCCGTCAAGGTATCGGTGACCATGACATCGGGAGTTCCCTGTAAGAGATCGTTTCCGCGCATTTGAATTCCGCCGTCGGATCTCGCTGACTCGGCAAAATTCATAGAAAAGCCACCCTCTTTTAGTCGATTGAGACCTCTTTCGACCGAAGAGGCACCCTCCACGTTCAAGATACCAACCCGTGGGGACTTTATTCCGAGAGATTCGGCGACAATCACACCGTAAACGGCGTTTTTTATCATAGAAGCGACTCGAGCTGGGTGCGAAGTTCCAGTCGTTGTTGTCAGAATCATATCCCTACCAGTGGCCGGAGTCACAACCTTTCCAACGGTGCTAACGCCTAGAGGAAAGTTGTAGTGAAGCGTGACAGCTCCATCGATTTTATCGGATTCAAAGAGCTCCTCCATCACTTGATGGGCCTCTTTCATATCGACGGCTTTATGCTGCTCAAAACCCTCACACCTCTCACCGCCGATAAGAACGACTTCGTAGTCGTTCGATAACTCTTTCGCCATTTTCGCCGCACGAATCAGCTCGCTCTCTCCGTGCTCACTTCCAGGAATCGTAAGAGCAATTCTCGGTTTATCGCCAAAACTTCCACTTTCAAGCCCTTGTGAGATACTTTGGAGTGTCTTGGCTACATCATTTTTTAACGCCATTTTCTCTCTCCTACTCTTCCGTATCTGCTAGTTTTTTGGCAACCTCTTCCATCGCTTTGGCGAGAAGGGCTCTTACGGCACCTTCATCGTACCCTGAGACGGACTCACTCTTTCCACTATTCTTCTCAACGAGAAAACTAACTCCGTCGAAGAGGTTTGTCATTCTTCCCAAGAAGAGACTTCCTTTACCGACGATGAGGCAGTTGTTGAGGGTTCCCCCTTTCATTCCGTGGAGGGCGTGTCCTAAAAAGGGGACTCCCGAAGGAATGTGACCCTGTGTCGGGGCGAATCCAGGCATTCCGTGTTCGGCGACAAAGGTTGCAATTTCATCTCGCTCTAACATCTTTTTCATAACACCGAGAGCGGCGATCATCTTGTAGTTAGCCTCGGGAACGTCTCCCGCACCAGCTGGTTTCGTAATCTCTGGGTTCTGCATCTCCGCCGAGTAGAGATCGACGTCTTTGACGCTCATCTTTGCTTTTAAGAGGGGGTCGGAGATTAAGCTTGACATAACCGCTTGGGGAGAGGAACCGGTACCGACGGTGTGTCGTCCTATGACATTCGTGTTGATGATCGGACTGACTCCATCATTTTCACCGACCAAGAAGGCGAATCCTCCTAGGCAATCCTCTAAAATAGGCATCTCTTTTTTAACGTGATCTTTTCCATTCATCGCAAGTTTGGCGATAGCACCGCCAGCAACGACCATCACATTTCGGTAGATTCCCGATTTCACGAGAGCTGAAGCTTGAACAAAGGCGTGAGCTGGGGCGGCACAAAATCCACGAACATCTGAACCTGTCGCATTCACACACCCAATTTTTTCGGCGATCGCTTTAGCGAAGTTTCCCCCACCTCTCTGGTTGATATCACCACACGCCTCTTCTGAACACTCAATGACGTACTCTATCTCTTTTATAGAGATTCCTGAGTTTTTGATCATCCAGAGAGCAGGCAAGATACCAGAGGCTTTAACGCAGAGATTTTCAAGGATAACGTGAGCGCTGAGAGTCTCGTCTGAGTCGTGAGCCTGTTTTACACACCCTACCAACTTAGAGTTTATGTAGAGCCCTTCCGCTTCATGAGCGTCGACCCAACCTTGAATCTCTGCGAGAGGTGTCCCCTCTTTTAAATTGAGATCAAGATCTTTTAGAATGGGGTGTTTTTGGGCAATTTTTTCCCCCTCTTTTATAAAATCAGGAGAGAAGTGGACGAGGTCAAAGGTATCGGAAAATTTTAGCAGAAGATAAAACTCGTCTTGGGGCATGATTTCACCGTCACGGCCAAATCGCTCTTTAGACGTTCCGTTCTCATACCAAGGGGACGAGATCTTTTCTAACTCTTTTGGATGAATGTTACCGATAAATGATTGGTTGGGGGGGTATGAGACCGCATCCTCAAAGGAACGTAAATATTTGGGTATCTGTTTCAAGTACTCGGCGTTGGGGTCTTGGGCTCGGGTGGCGACTTGTACCGATCCATTCTGGATCAAAACATCTGGTGTCTGGATCAACACCATTCCCGCACTCTTTAGGACAGGCTCTGACATAGGGGGCTCCTCTTTATAGAAGGTCGAACGACTCTGAATACTCGATTTTTCAAGATTCCTCAAGATTCCTGTTTATAATTAAACTGCGTGTAATTATGTGCGTAATTAAAAGAGGGAGAACTCAAGAACACGTCTCAAGCTCCCCCCAAACATAATTAGTCGAGGTACTTACCGCCCTCGGTACGGTACTGTTTTACTTCAGCCGCGATTTCATCAACCGCAAGTACCATCTCCATCATACTAATCTGCTCTTCGTAGACTTTTGGATCTACTTGACTCTTAATCTCATCTTCGACGATGTGATAGCAAGAGAGTCCCAACGGGACTCCTGACAATGGCCCTGCAAAAGTGGGGTCGCCAGCCGTAACTGTCTCACAAGCTAAACCGGAAGCTTCCGCTTCGGCTCCGCCAAGGAGAACCACGATGTTTGATGGGTCTTCCTTTTCGGCAAGCTCTTTAATCCGCTTTTGATTTTCCAGGTCCATTGCTCCTGCACTCGTTCAGACAAAGCATTCCGTGGTCTCAAAGACTACCTTCGCCCCTGCGCTTTCAACACAGGCTTGGATAGCCGGACCAGGAATACCGTCACGATCGCCAAGAATAACAACATTCTTGCCAGCAAGTTTCATGAACAATTCTCCTTCCTCGATGATCTAAAACACATTTTTCTATCAAACAACCTACCCCATCGGTATTCGAATCGCCAGAGACCTCGCCAAGAAATCTCGCAAGAAGACCAACATCCCGAAACCTAGGAAAAAATTCCTCTCCAGAAAAATACAACTTCCATCAAGAGTGGCCGTCTCTCAACGAGAGAAGAACACTCCAAATTTTTTAATACCAAACTCCCAACAACTCAGGGAGAGATTCTATAGGTGCTTCTCAATAGAAGCGGCAATCTGAGCCGAATCGAGTTCTTCGCCGGTTAGATGCTCTAGTTTCTCACCACCTTTGTAAAAGACGATTGAAGGAAGACCCATCACTCCCTCTTTCATGGCCAATCGACGTTTTCCTTTGATGTCTAGTTTGTAGAAGGGTACCTTCCCCTCGTACTTTTTTGAGAGTTCTTCGACGCTCGGCATCAACTCTTTGCACCGATCACAACTCTCACTCCAGAAATCGACGAGAATTAATCCCTCGCCCTGTTTTACCATCTCATCAAAGTTATCCTGCTCTAATGCTGTCATCTTCCTCACTCCTCTCCCCAAAAAAGGGAATACCATCTTACTCAGAGATTCTAAAAGAAGTTCTCTTCGTTGAACGAACTCTCTTCAAACTATTCTAGATAAAATTCTTTGTTAACTCTCTCTTTAAGTCATCTTCACTGGGTTGTTCCATCTTCTTAACCTCTTTTCCATCCTCAAAGAGAACAAGCGTTGGAATTTTTTCGACGTGATACCGTCCCGTAATAAATTTATTCTTATAAGTATCGACGGTCGCCATACCGACCTTTGAACCCTTCAAAGTACCTTCAAGCGTATTCATCAAAGAGACGCTCACCTTGTCGAGGGGACTCCAGAAGAGAGCCGCCACCTTTCCCGGTTTCTTAATCACCTTTTCTCGCCAGTACTCCTCCTCTTCGATGTATCCACCAGAGGCAACCGCTGCGATCGCACCGTCACCAGCAGCGGTAACGACCTGTCGCAAGAACTTATCGGCGGAGTCTCCAGCACAGAAGATTCCACCAACGGAGGTCTCCATCTTCGTACCGACTTCGACGTACCCCGCTTTCGTTAACGTAACAACTCCTTCGAGAAACTTTGTCTGAGGAATCGTTCCGACGAACATAAAGACGCCGTCGCACTCTAACTTCGTCAACTCTCCACTCTTTATATTTTTTAGCTGAACTCCACTGACTAGATCATCACCTTCGATCTTGTCGACGACAGAAGACCAGACAAACTTAATCTTCTCGTTCTCCATCGCCTGCTCTTGAGCCACCTTGTCGGCGTCCATCGTCCCCTCTTCGTGAATAACAATCATCGTAATCGAGTTCACAAACTTGGTGAGATAGACCGACTCTTCAACAGCGGTGTTTCCACTTCCTACGACGACGACATCGAGATCTTCGTAAAAGTCTGCGTCACAAGTTGCACAGTACGAAACCCCTTTTCCGCGAAACTCTTTCTCTCCAGGAATACCTAGGATTCGAGGCTCTGCCCCCGTCGAACAAATAACCGTCTTAGAGACAATAGGGTCGCCCTCTTTTAAGTGGACACTCTTCATGAAACCGTCGTCTGCTACGGTAATTCCAGTAACGCTACCCGTCTGAAACTCGACACCGAACTTTAAGCAGTGACTTCGAAATATCTCCATCAAGGCGGGCCCTGTTGTTTCAGGAAAACCTGGATAGTTCTCTAGCTCTTGGGTTGTGGCACACTGTCCACCAAGTTGTCGTTTCTGCTCGACGATAAGAGTCTTTAGTTTCCCTCTCGCCGCATAAATTCCAGCGGACATCCCTGCTGGCCCACCGCCTACAATTACTACATCATACTCGGACATTCTCAACCCTCCGTCTCTCTCGAACTTTTTACCACTCTTATTTCCAAATTTCTTCCAAATTTCGCCTAAGGACTCGGAGATCTCCTCCTGCATCTCTAGACAAAAATATAACCTCAAAAGAGGGGGTTTTGCTCGATATCTCTATCTATTTATTTAACTAATTCTCTCACAATTTGGTCTAAATCTGCCGCTAATTCTTAATCGCGATTATTCCCTTCGACTAACCACCCGTTTTTATTTTAGATAATCGCTTCTAACACTCTGAAAGGCTAATAAAAAAGATTCACGGTGTCAACAATAAAACTAACTTTTTATTGATTTAACATCGGCGAGATTTCCTTCCCAGTTTTCTGACCAATGACTTGAGCAGTTCCGACCAGTTCCAAGCAGGTTACGATTTTCAGGTTACGATTTTTTCTAAGGGGTTAGAATCTCGCATTGACCCGTTAGTAAAAAACACCTAGATACCTCTCCCCCCCCCTATTTACTGAACTTGAGAGGATCTCTCGGCTAAAAAGACCCTCT
>CAZATZ010000061.1:2363-8898 GCA_964488175.1 uncultured Spirochaetales bacterium | reverse complement strand
CCTTAAAATACACTTCCCATAAAACACCCCCTCCCCTAAAAATTCAATTCCTCCCCATTCTACGACTTCTTCATGAGGACAAACTGGCGTATCAGCTGAACGCTACCCCGAGACAATTTAAGAGATGTCTTGTTTAAATCCCGTTAATCGTTAGACTTTGCCCTTAAAAAATTAGAGTTTTACACTCTCCCTCTAGCGGTCTCTTGAGCAGGAAACACGAAGAGACTCAATTCTCGCCAAGAGTACCCCAAAAAGGTTCCCTTAAAAAAATCTTTATGAGACACTGTTTTCCCTATCTTCTTATCACCTCGCTCCTCTTATTCCCCACCGCCATCATGGGACAAGAGCCAAGCATCGCTCAAGAATCCGCTCCCAATCCAGTAACAGAGCCAAACGTAAACCCAGATCCGAATACAAATCAAGTGACAAATCAAGAGAGATCCACTCCACGAGAGATAACCCCAGACGAGAGGAACGTTCAAGAGGAGAGTACGCCACAGAGCAATGAGGCGGTTTTAGCCAAGCTGAAAACGATCGATACCCCCATTAGAATCGGGGAAGAGGGATTCCGTCGCCGAGTCCAAGCGCGCGCCGCCAAACACGGCAGAGACGAGCCTCTAGGATTAATTCTCTCGGGGGGAGGTTCGCACGCCTTCGCCCACATCGGAGTTCTGAGAGAATTGGAACGAGAGAACATCGCCATCGACTTTATTATCTCCAACTCGACCTCCTCTTTCGTTGGAATGTTGTACGCCGCTGGCTTCTCTCCCGATACGATCACTCGCCTCATTAAAGAGTTTCCACTCTCCGAATATTTCGCCTCTGTCATCTCATTTAAGGGAGGACTCGTCGATCAGAGTGAATTTGTGAGGGTGATAAAAGAGTTGACGCGGGGGATAGAGCTCTCTGAGACCGAGATTCCCATCGAGGTGATAACCGAAGATTTAAAGAGCGGAAGACAGGTTGTTTTTAGCCTAGGTGACTTTTCGACGATTCTGAGCGCGAGCCTCGCCGAGCCTCTTCTGATGGAACCCGTTAGCTACCGCAATTATACCCTCATCGACGGGAGCGTCTCCAATCTCATCCCCATCGAAGAGGGGGGACGTTATACGAGCGATCTCATCGTTTCGGGAAGTTTTGATCGTAAACAGAAGAGCGACACATTTATCCTCGATATCTTAACAACGACTCTCCATTTTGAAAAAACTCGCTCTTCAATTACCGCTATCAAGAAATTTTCCCCTCTCTTAATTCAGCCTGAACTCTCAGACATCGATCCGTTGACGTTTAAGGGGGTCGATCTACTCGCCCAACGGGGGGAGGAGGCGGTCTCTCAGAGCCGAGATCAACTAGCCCCCTACTCCCTCTCCCAAGGTCAACCACAACCTCAACAGCAGGGAGAACGTCTGAATTGGGACTCGGATGGAACCCGTCAGGAGCGTGATACTCGAGTAGAAGAGATGATCAGCGAGGTTCGTTTTCGCCCAGATTGGACTCCCCGGTTTCGTGCCGAAGAGCTCTATGTTACCCTTCTCTTTGGAATGTACATGTACAGCGGTCTACCCAATGACTACTACCTTAGCGATGTGAACTACAACTACCTGCGAGGAGAATTTCGCTGGGGAAAATGGAGTTTTGAACCCCAATTTACCGTTCAGCTAAACCTAAGTACTTGGGGATTTGACTCGATGTTAAGCTATCAGAACGACTTCTTTCTCACAAAAAACGACTACCTCGTCAACTTCGACTGGCAGGGAAATCTCATCACCCAGTGGGTCTACACGACGTGGCAATTTTGGGCTTTTCGGAGAGATTGGTTTCACCCCCGTTTCTTCGCCACGAGCGAGTGGGACTTTCCCAAAGAGGAGCCTCGCAGTCAATTTTCCCGCGCAGGGGTTGATTTTAATCTAGGAACGACGGGGAGTGTCGGGGGGGCGATTTTTGTCTACGAAGCCGACGAGCAGGTGGGGTTTCAGAACGTGTTAGGATACCAACTCTCGGCAAAATCCTCTCTTCCGCTGGGACTCTCTTGGCTCTCGTTTGAGAACGAGTTTTTATGGAGAGACGGCATCGAGCAGGCTCTTAAACACGGCGACTACGTCCCCCTCTATCGCAGTGATATCTACCGAGGTGCGACAAACGACCTTCAGTATTTTAACGGGATCAACCACTTTCGACGGTACTACAAACAACTCGCTGTCCTTAACAGCACCCTCCTCTTCACCCCTGAGTGGGGAGGCTCCCTTCTGGGGGCGATGTTGTTCGATGAGTGGGAGTTTGGACTCTTCGCCGACTACCACTACCTCGACGGCAACTACTACTCGGTGGGGGGACTCTTTCAGTTTACGCCTAGCCTCTTAGGTCTCGCCGATTTTACCGTTCGGGTGACTGGGGGGTATGACAGTTTCTATAAAATTCCCTTCGCTCGAATTGGATTACAATCAAACAGATAACCCCCCTCCTCTTCTTCTCCTTGCAACCCGTAAACATCATCGTAAACAACCTCTCCCTCCGAGCCTTAACTTCAGAACTCGCCTCATCAAGAATAGGTTTTAGGACACCCTGAAAAAGAACTCAGTTCTTAATCTTTGAATCACTTGTCCTTTGTGAGAAAAAGGCATAATATCAGAAAAAGGGTTCGGATATGATTACCATATCCTTTAGGGTACCCCCTTAAAAGACCCCCCACTCTTGTGTCAATCTCTACCACCCTCTTGAAGGATGTTTTCATGAGCCAATTTGTTCACCTCCACAACCACTCCGATTTCTCTCTCTTAGACGGGGCTGTGCCTATCCCGTGGTACATAGAGGAGGCGAAAGCCCACGGAATGCAACATCTGGGACTCACCGATCACGGAGGCATGTTTGGGGTCTTGCACTTTGAACAGCAGTGCCACGCCGCTGGTATTAATCCCGTCATCGGATGCGAGATGTACACGACCTCAGGGTCGAGCTTTGAGCGAACGAGCCGAGAGCGAAATCACTTCGTCCTCTTCTGTAAAAATGAGACGGGGTATAAAAATTTACTGAAACTCGTCTCGCACGGGTATCTCGATGGGTTCTACTACAAACCCCGTATCGATGATTCGCTCCTCAAAAAGTACAGCGAAGGGTTGATCGCCACTTCTGCCTGTCTTGCTGGTGCGATTCCCAGCCTACTCGTCGCAGGAAAGTAC
Organism: uncultured Spirochaetales bacterium; assembly: GCA_964488175.1. Lineage (GTDB taxonomy): Bacteria > Spirochaetota > Spirochaetia > SP-2023 > CAYRNA01 > CAZATZ01. The sequence goes on along the minus strand of CAZATZ010000061.1, from coordinate 5,722 downwards.
AAAGAGGCGAGAGACAAAGCCCTCTACTACAACGACCTCTTTGGTCACGGAAATTTCTACTTAGAGATTATGAACCACGGGATTCCAGAGGAAGATATCGTCTCTCAGGCGTTGACCCAGATAAGCAAAGAGACGGAGATCCCCTTGATCGCCACCAACGATATTCACTACCTCAAAAAAGAGCATTTTAACGCCCATGATATTCTCCTCTGTATCGGAACGGCGAAGAATCAAAGCGACCCCAAGCGGTTAAAATTTGAACACAACGAGTTCTACTTCAAGAGTGTCGAAGAGATGGAGGCCCTCTTTCCCAAGGTACCAGACGCCCTCAGCAATACCGTTCTTCTCGCCGAAAAGTGTAACCTCACCATTCCGCAACCAGGCCCGATGCTTCCCAACTACACGGTTCCAGACTCCTTCAAAAGCCAGAACGAGTACCTAATTCACCTCGCTTGGGAGGGTATCTCAAAACGCTACAAAAATTTAACCCAAGAGATTCAAGAGAGGACGGAGTACGAACTCTCCGTCTTAACAAGCATGGAGTACGCGGGGTACTTCCTCATCGTCTGGGACTTTATCGACTGGTCGAGGAAGCACAATATTCCCGTAGGCCCTGGTCGGGGATCGGGAGCGGGTTCAATCGTCGCCTACGCCATGGGAATTACCGACGTAGATCCGCTGAAATACAACCTACTCTTTGAACGGTTTCTCAATCCAGAACGTGTCTCTATGCCGGACTTTGATATCGACTTTTGCAACGAAGGTCGTGATAAGGTCATCGAGTATGTGACGCACAAGTACGGACAGAAACAGGTGGGGGGTATCTGTACCTTTGGAACGCTCAAGACGAAGGCGGTCATCAAAGATGTCGCTCGAGTCTTGGAGATTCCCTACGACGAGGCCAATGCGATCACCAAGTTGATTCCCGAGGGAAAGACCGCCGATAATCGCAAGATAAATACCGCAGTCGCTCTCGAGGTAACCCCCGAACTCATGACGTTTTATAAACGTGGTGGACGCTACCAAGAGCTCTTTGACACGGCAAAAATATTGGAGGGAATGAACCGCCATATCTCTACCCACGCTTGTGGAAAGGTGATCGGGCGAAGCCCCTTGACCGATTACGTCCCCCTCTTTAAGGATCAGAAGAGTGGTGAGGTCACGACAGAATTTACGATGGATATCATCGAAGAGTGCGGGCTGGTAAAGATGGACTTCTTAGGACTGAAGACCCTCACCGTTCTCAAAAACACCCAAGAGCTTATCCGCAAAAAAAACCCAGACTTCGATCTCGAGAAGATAGAGGAGACCGATAAACCGACCTTTGAGATGTTGAGCCGAGGAGAGAGCGACGCCGTCTTTCAGTTTGAGAGTGCGGGGATGCAGAAGATTTTACGAGACGCAAAGCCGTCGAATATCGAGGACTTGATCGCTCTTAACGCCCTCTATCGCCCCGGTCCCATGGACAATATTCCCGAATTTGTTCGAGGAAAGAAGAAGCCACGTTCGATAGCGTACCCCGACCCCTCTCTTGAGACCATCTTAAAGCCGACGTACGGGGTTATCGTCTACCAAGAACAGGTTATGCAGGTCGCCCAAACGGTGGCGGGTTACTCCCTAGGAAAGGCCGATGTTCTACGTCGTGTGATGGGAAAGAAGAAGGCCGACGAGATGAAAAAGATGGAGCCTGAGTTCATCGAAGGGGCGGAAAAGGTCGGTCTCGTTACCGCCAAAAAGGCGAAGGAGATCTTCGATCTCCTCAAACCGTTTGCTGGCTACGGGTTTAACAAATCTCACGCCGCCGCCTACTCTCTCTTGGCGTACAAAACGGCGTACTGCAAGGCCAACTACCCTACCGAATTTATGGCTGCCAACCTCACCAACGAGATAAACTCCCCCGATACCTACGCCAATTATATGTCTCTGACAAAGAGAATGGGGATCGAGATACTCCCCCCCCATGTGAACTACTCGGAGAAACTCTTCACCGTCGTTGACAACCAGATCTACTACGGACTTTTGGGGATAAAAGGGATGGGAACGGCCGCTGTCGACGAGCTTATTAAAGAGCGAACTTCCGACGGACTCTTCACCTCCTTTGAAGAGTTTATGAGTCGAATGCCCCTCAACTCCTTGAACAAAAGAATGTTGGAATTCGCACTGAGAGCTGGTCTCTTCGATAAGGTAGAGACGCAGAGAGATAGAGAGACCCTTGAGTTCAATCTACAGAGTTTAATCGAAAGATTTCGCGCCGATCGTGAGGAGAAGAATAGCGCTCAGTTGAGTCTTTTTGGCGATGAGACGGTCGGGAGTCTCCCCGATTTTGTCTACAGAGAGCCACTCGAGAGATTGACCCCCGTCCAGCGACTGGAGCAGGAGAAAGAGGTACTGGGAACCTACCTCTCCGGACATCCACTCGATCCCTATCGGGGAACGTGGGAGAAAAAGAGTACCCTCGATCTGAAAGATCTAAAAAAAGCCGTGGCGAAGAAGGATCACACCGTCATCGGCATGCTGACCTCTCTAAGAGAAATTTTTACAAAACAGAACCGTTCGATGGGGATTGTTCAAGTAGAAGATTACAGGGGGACTCTCGACATGGTTCTCTTTAGCGACGCCTACGAAGAGGCGAAAGAGAAGTTGACCGTCGGGGCGATCTTAGAGTTTACAGGAATGCTTGACAGACAAGATCGGGGGGTTCAGCTAAAGGTAAAGAGCGTCTCTATCCCCGTGCAAGAGGAGGGGAGCGAAGAGAAAAAAAATCTCTTCGAGAGCGATCCCCCCCCAGAAGAGGTCTCCTCGACGGTGGGAGAGACTCCTCTCACACAAGATCTTTCGACGGACGAGAGATCTCATGAAAATCCGCAGAATGAAACACCGAGAGCAGAGCCTGCTCAAAAGGCAGGGGGAGAACTCCATATTCGTCTCCACGAAGCGGAGTATACCGAAGAGAAATTAACCCAACTACACCTCCTCCTCCAAGAGGGAATCCCCAAAGGGGACGGATATGTCTTCCTCCATATCAACGATTTTGTCGTCGAACTCGACGAGAGGAGTCGAACCCTCTTACAAGAGAGTACCCTCACGCAATTAGAGAGTTCTCCCTTCGTCGAAAAGGCGTGGATAGAGAGAGAGCAGAGAGCAGAAGAGGTTCGCCTGTGAGCATTTTAACCACCTTAACCCCGACGAAGTTAAAAGAATCGTCTCGAAAAATTTTACGGCGGGGGCGATGGTACCAAGAGAGGGCCCTTCGTCTCTTCATGATTTTATTCGTCCCGAGTCGAACCCTCAGAAAACGTTACCACCTCTACCCAGAGAACGAGTTACCCTTCGTCCAAGAACTCAGAGACTCCTTTTCA
>CAZATZ010000061.1:0-2263 GCA_964488175.1 uncultured Spirochaetales bacterium | reverse complement strand
ACGAGTTCAAAAGAGGACTCCCACGAAAAACTCGCTCCCTTTCTCAAAGAGATACGAGAGTACAACCGTGTCGTTTTGTGGGGACTCAACAAACGAAAACACAGCCACACCTTCATTCACGGCGGCTACTTCTCTTTCTTTCAGAGAGTGGGAGTTCCCGTTCTCTGGTTAGAGAACGACAGAGAGAACAACCGATATATCGAGTCCAACGATCTCGTCATGATTCCAAAGTATATCTTTCACCGTGATGGCGTCTCACGCCATACGATTCGTGACGACGTTACCTACATTCTCCACGAGATCGATCCCTCTTCAGCCCGAGAAGATCGAGGATTACAACCCCTCTATGAGAAATTTCTCTCAGATAAAAAGTTAAACCGTTTTATCAATCTAGCGGCGTATCGAGAGGGTCTCGACGGAGATAGAAACGGCAATTTAAAGGGGGGGGAGTTTTGGCAGACGGGAGTTCTCTGGAACTCCGCCAAGAAGACCCTCTTTCAACCGTGGGGGAGTGATCATCTCCCTTGGGAGTTTCTCTCCCCCGTCTACCCTAGGGGAAAACAACTCTTCGTCGTCGGTACCGTCTGGGGTGATGGGATTCGCCGAGGAAATCGCAAGCAGGTAGAAGAACTCGAACAGATCGCTCGAGAAAACGGGTTGGAGTTTATTCAGAAGAGTAATCTCTCCTTCGAAGAGAATGTGGCTCTCGTGAGAGAGTCTCGCCTCTCCGTCTCTCTTCCCGCCGTCGGTCAGGGAGAGTCGGGTTATATGCCGTGTCGTGTCTTCAAGAATATCTCCTACGGACAGCCGACGATCGCCCCCTTCCCCCTCTTCGAATCGATCTTAGGGGATAGCTTTATCCTCGGAGAGAGTCTAGAAGAGATGGTTCAAAAGACACTCACCCTCGATCAAGAGAGTTACCTAGACCTCGCAAGAAGACAGCAAGAGGCGATTCGAGAGTATACCTACTTAGAGATGTGGTCTAACATGCTCACCGCTCTGAAAAGAGTTTAGAGGCGGTCTTTAAAGGTGGTCTAATACGTTGGATAAGCGATTGAGAGCCTCGATAAGAACCGACTTAGGAGAGGCGATATTCATTCGGATAAATCCCTCTCCTGCGACTCCAAACATCGATCCCCCCTCGAGAATCAACTTCGCCTCTTCTGCGAGTACCCTCAGAAGTTCCTTCTCACCCAAACCGTATCTCGAAAAATCGATCCAGACGAGATACGTTCCCTCGGGCCTCTGAAATCTCAGTTTGGGCAGCCTCTCTTTAATAAAATTATCTAAATACTCGATATTCTCATCAAGAACGTCATTGAGCTCTCTGACCCACTCTTCTGAGTCATTATACGCCGCCATCGTCGCTTCCAACGCAAGGGGAGATATCCCGATATTCCCCGTAAAACGGTTCAATTTATCTCTCTTTGATTGGGAGGGTATGACTAAATTGGTGATGTGCAGTCCAGCGACGTTAAACGTCTTGTTGACGGCGGTAGCGACGATCGTATTTTCGTAGAGATCCGAGTTATCTCCCAGTTCGAGATCGGAGGAGAGAACCGAGGTGAAAGTAGAGCTCTTTCTAATCAGATCGCAGTGGATCTCATCGGAGAAGAAGAGAACACCGTTCTCACCGCAGATCTTCATGAGTTGTCGGCTCTCTTCTGCCGTCCAAATCTTTCCGATCGGGTTATGGGGATTGCAGTAGATAAACATCTTCGTATCAGCACGCTGGCACAACCGTTCAAAACCGTCAAAATCGATCGAGTACCGGTTCTCTTCATCTTTAAGAAGTCGATTCTCTAAAACCTTTCGATTCGTCGATTCGATCTCTCGTGCAAAAGGGTAGTAGACAGGGGTTTGGATAACGACACCCTCCCCCTCTTCGGTAAACGCCCTCAGTAAGTTCCTTATCGCCGTGACCGTTCCGTTGCTGTAGACCAACCACTCTCTCTCTATTTTCATCCCGTGACGACGACGATACCAATCGATAACGCTCTGGTAGTAGGCAGAGGAGGCAAAGGTATATCCGAGGATTCCTCGAGCAACTCTCCTCTGAAGTGCTTCTAAGATCTCGGGAGAGCAGGAAAAATCCATGTCGGCGACCCAGAGAGGAATCGTCTCAGGGTAGTACTTTAACCCCAATTCACTCTCAACTATCTCCGCGCTTGTTTTCACCGCCGAGGTATTCTCTCGGTTTACCGACGTCTTAAAATCGTAGTGGGTTGTCATTTTTTCACCTCTCCTTTTGATAATTACTTTT
>CAZATZ010000060.1:0-8903 GCA_964488175.1 uncultured Spirochaetales bacterium | reverse complement strand
CGGAGTTTTGCTGGGCTAAATAAGTATTTCAACCAACCCATAACAAATCATGGGATTGATAAAAAAGATCGAGTTAGAACTGAAAAAGGGTTTTTTAGTGGTGCCCTTGCTTAGAAAGAAAATCTCACTCGACCCATCGCTCTCATCTCAAAAGAATTTTTCCAAAAGAGCTTTACACTTATCTCTTTATTCTGAAAGTATAAGACTGGGTACCTCTCTTCCCCTTGGGTACCCCTAAGGAAATCAATTTCCTCGAAAAAAATTTTAGAACTCCCTCTACAATAAAGGTTTCTTAATGTTAATAAAAGCTGAAAATCTCTCTCTCTCCTTTGGCGGAGATCCCGTCCTTGATGACCTCTCTTTTCTGATTAAATCGGGGGAGAGAGTCGGTCTTATCGGACGAAACGGAACGGGAAAATCGACCCTCTTAAAGGTTCTCTCAAACCAGTTGGAGAGTGAGTCGGGCGAGATTCGCAAAGGAGAGGAGCTACGTATCAGTCTGCTCTCGCAAGATGTACCCGAGCCGAGTGATAGAGAGGCGAAAGAGATAGTCAGTGAGGGGATGCAAGAGATTCTCCACTGGAGAAAAGAGTATGAAAGACTCTGTCTACTAGAACCCACCGACGAGGTACTCGAAGAGATGGGGTTCTGGCAAGAGCGCTTAGATCGTCACGATGGCTGGGCGATAGAGAAACAGGTCGAACAGGTGATGAGTCACCTCAATATTCCCTACCACGAGAAGATGTCCTCCCTCTCGGGTGGGTGGCGTAGACGGGTCATGCTCGCCCAAGCACTGGTGAGCGAACCCGACATTCTCCTCCTCGATGAGCCGACCAACCACCTCGATTTTCTGATGATAGAGTGGCTCTTACGAGAGCTTACCCGTCTCTCGTGTGCCGTCCTCTTTATCACTCACGACAGGGCCTTTATGCAGGGACTTGCTACCCGTATCGTAGAGCTAGAGAGAGGAAAACTCTTTAGTTGTGAGGGGAGCTACCGCCACTTTCTCCAGTTAAAAGAGCAGCGTATCGAGGCCGAAGAGGCTCAGAATGCAAAGCTGGATAAAAAGCTACAGAAGGAAGAGGAGTGGCTTAAAAAAGGAGTTAAAGCTCGCAGAACTCGTAACGAGGGGCGGGTAAGATCCCTCAAGAAGATGCGTGAAGAGAGGGCTGGTCGAATTGAGAGAGAGGGGAAAACATCCTTTGTTCTCAACGAGTCCGGCCCTTCGGGAAAGATGGTCGCAGAGATGAAAAAAGTCTCCTTCTCCTACGACTCAAAATCTATCGTCACAGAGTTTAGCTACCGCCTTCAGCGCGGAGATAAAATCGGTTTAATCGGCATTAACGGATCGGGAAAATCGACCTTTTTAAAGCTACTGCTCGGAGAACTTGCCCCACAAAAAGGAACGGTCAAGAAGGGGGCAAACGTCGACGTTCTCTACTACGATCAGCTCCGTGAACAGCTCGATGAAGAGCAGACCGTCATGGAAAACATCGGAGAGGGCAGAGACCGAATCTGGGTCAACGGAAGAGATCGACACGTCTTCTCGTATCTCAGCGACTTTCTCTTTACAGAGGCGCGGATGCGAATGCAGGTCAAATATCTCTCAGGGGGAGAGAGAAATCGCCTTCTCTTAGCCAAGCTCTTTAGTCAGGGGGCGAACCTCTTCGTCCTCGATGAACCGACGAATGATCTCGATATCGAATCCCTCGAACTTCTCGAAGATCTACTCGCCAACTTTGACGGGACGGTTCTCTTGGTGAGTCACGATAGAGAGTTTCTCGATAACGTCGTCGATAGCTCGCTCATTTTTGAAGAGGGGAGGGAGATCGTCCCCTTCGCAGGGGGGTACGATGAGTGGTTTCAGTGGGGAGGCGGCAAAGAGTTTCTTGAGAGAACAAAGCAAGAGGATCGCGATCGTAAGAGAGAGGAGGGGGGCAGAGAGCCGATCTCATCCCCTTCAAAGAAGAAGAGTCCTAAGACAAAACGGTTGAGCTATCAGTTAAACAGAGAGCTAGAGGAGATCCCTGAGAAAATAGAGCGATTGGAAGAGGAGAACAAGGGGTACGACCTGATGATAGCCGACCCTCTTTTTTACAAAAAACCGCTAGAAGAGCAGAGAGAGGGACTCAAACTCGCAGAAGAGAGCAAAGAGCGTTTGGAGAAACTGATTGAACGGTGGGCGGAGCTCGAGGAGATGAAGCAACCAGATGAGTAATCCAACGCAGAGAGGGTTTAAATAAAGACGGAATACCTCAAAAAATCGATTTTAGAAAATAGAGATGCCCTTTATCTTGTTGCCTTCTCCCTCTCTTTTCTCTATCCATTGCTCTTTTAACCATTTTTTCTTATCATATAAAAACCAATCGTCAGAGGAGAAATACAATGAAAGCATCAGATTTAATGGTAAAAGCGTTAGAGAACGAGGGTGTTGAGTACATCTTTGGAATTCCAGGTGAGGAGAACCTCGATCTCTTGGAATCGATTCGAACATCGAAGATTGAGTTAGTACTGACTAGACACGAACAGGTCGCTGGATTCATGGCGGCGACGTACGGGCGTCTAACTCGTAAGGTGGGAGTCGTTTTGACGACCTTAGGCCCAGGAGCTACCAACCTAACAACCGCCGCAGCGTACGCTCAACTAGGTGGAATGCCGATGTTGATGATTACTGGACAAAAGCCAATTAAACGGTCGAAACAGGGACTCTTTCAGATCGTCGATATCGTCGATATCATGAAACCTGTCACCAAATATACGAAGCAGATTGTTAGTGAAAAAAATATCACTTCGGTCGTTCGAAACGCCTTTAAGGTAGCCAACTCCCCCCGCCAAGGGGCGGTTCATATCGAACTACCCGAAGACATCGCAGCCGAAGAGGTCACTGATTGGGAGATCTACCCAGTACGAGAGTTCGAGTATCCCCGTGCCAATGGTGCCGCCATTAAAGAGGCGGTTCGCATGATAGAGGAGGCGAAACACCCTCTTCTGATGATCGCCTCTGGTGCCAATCACGTCGATATTAGCGACTCCTTGACCAACTTTATCAATGAGACGGGAATTCCCTTTTTCTCAACACAGATGGGTAAGGGGGTTGTCAATGAAAACCATAAACACTGTTTAACAACAGCGGCCCTCTCGGAGGGAGATTTTATTCACCGCGCGATTGAACACGCCGATTTAATCATCAACGTCGGTCATGACGAGATCGAAAAACCTCCCTTCTTTATGAGCAACGAAGAGGGGGCGACCAAGGTTCTCCACGTTAATTTCTTTGAATCAAAGGTTGATCCGACCTATTTCCCTCAGTTGGATATCTTAGGGGATATCGCCGCCAATGTTGAGATGATTCGAGAGTCGATTTCAGTGCAAAAACACTGGGACTTCGATTTTTACGAAAAGATGGCGGCCGAGATAAAGGGACGGCTCTCCAAATACTTTGGAGATACGAGATTCCCCATTCTCCCCCAGCGGTTGGTTCGGATGTTACGCGCCTCTCTCAGCGGTGATAGTATCGTTGCTCTGGATAACGGTATGTATAAGATCTGGTTTGCTAGAAATTACCGTTGTCGCAAACCCAATACCCTTCTCCTCGACAACGCACTAGCTACGATGGGAGCTGGATTGCCCTCAGCCATGATGGCAAAGATGCTAAATCCCGACAAAAAAGTTGTCGCCGTCTGTGGAGATGGTGGTTTTATGATGAATGCACAAGATATGGAGACGGCGGTTCGTCTCGGTCTCGACCTGATCGTTATCGTCTTAAACGACGAGGCGTACGGAATGATCAAGTGGAAGCAGGAGACGAGTGGATTTGCTGACTTTGGTCTCGATGTAGGCCCTATTGATTTTATAAAGCACGCCGAAAGCTACGGAGCCAAGGGATACCGTCCCACCTCTTGTTACGAATTTGGAGAGGTACTCGGAAGAACTCTTCAAAAGAAGGGGGTTCACTTGATCGATCTTCGAATTGATTACTCCCTCAACCATACGATTTTGGGTGAGATAATCTCTTCCTTCAACCAAGAAGCGTAAGAACGAGGCCGAGTAAGGAGAAGGGGAGGGGTTCTAGGATCTACTTCCAAAGAGGTTTTTTTTATCGCAGGATCTTTGGAAGTTTTAAAGCGATTTGCAAGGAAGATACATTTGTGATGAGAGCTCGAAAACCTAGGACGACCCCCTCTCTCTTTTTACAAAAACTCCCCCTCCTTTTCATTTTCTTCGCCTTTGGGCTACCTCTCTTCTCGCAAGGCTCTGAAGATCCCAGTAATCAGACCGATCAGAGCGATGAGACCGCCCCTAATCGCCAACTCGTCATCACCAATGAAGAAGAGGCGGAAGAGTTGGATAAGGCACGACTCACTCTCCTCTACGGAACCAATTCACAGGTGAGTAACACGATTAGCCTCTTGCAAACTCGCAGAGAATCTGCGTTAAATAAAGAGCTCGTTGAGCTGTGGAAAGAGACATCAAATCGGGCTATTAAACGCGAAATCCTTACACTCTTCAGCGAACTCAAAGATGATACGCTTAGATCTTCGGTTCTCGATGAGTTAAAACAGTACACCGATCCTGAGAGCAAGACGTACGACTACTCAGAGACGTACGCATCGTCGGTTGTCTCCGAAACAAACGCACTGATCAATTCTGAGATCTTCTACCTCCGCGATCTCGAGGAGAAAGAAGACGCCTCCCTTCTTTTTCAACTCGTAGAGTCTCCGCTTCCCCCCTCCATCAAAGAGAATCTTTTTCGAGTTCTAGCCGTCTTAGGAGATAGCTCATACACCGATCGAGCTATCACGATTTTAGACGATACGGAGGAGTGGGACGATACTTTAAACGACGCCAAAGCCTTTCTTATTCTCGCGCTAGGTGATTGGAAGGCGAAAGAGAGTGTCTACCGCCTCGAAGAGATTGTCCAAGACGAGGAGGCTCCCGGAAACCACCGACGCTACGCTGCGATCTCTCTGGGTAAAATTGGAGATCCAGATAGCCTCTCCATCTTGGAGGATCTTCTGCTCTCTACCGATAAAGATCCCTCCTTGAGTCGGTATCTAATCGAGAGTATTGGGTATTTTGAGAATGAAAAAGCGAACAAAGTCTTGTTAGAGAGTCTACGGAGTTCAGATCCCGACGTTCGGATTATCGCCATTAAACAGCTGGGCAAAAAAAAGAGCGAAGAGGCTCTTGATGCTATTTTTTTCAAAGCGAGATTCGATACGGAGACAAAAGTCCGTGTTGAGGCGATTAAAGCTCTCGGTCTCTTCACTCTTAACGATGAGATACAGACGTTTTTGATCGAATTGATAGCCGACCAAGCGGGACAGGCAAACTACCGCATTCCCGCCCTTGATTCCCTCTTTAGCTTCGATTCTGGCTTATTAGCAGAACCAATCGCCACCCTTCTTTCAAACGATCCAGAGGAGTTGATCCCCTACGACAAAAGAAATCAGGACGCTCTTCTTCTCTTTTTTGGGAAGAGATTGCAAGAGAGTCCGCCAAACTCGAAACTAAAACCGATTATTCAACGATTACTCAGCTATCCCAACAAGGGACTACAACGAGTCATCGGTTCGGTTACCTCTAAATACGGATTGAGCTAGTTATTTATCTAAAATCTTCAAAAAGACTCTACAAATCTCATCGACTAAAAATAGCTAAGACTCTCCCTTCTCTTGCCGATTTTACCTCAAAGTTAAAGGTTATTCTTTCTTTGGGGTACCCTTGGCATAAAAGAGAGTGATAAAGGTTATTAAGATACTCTAAAGGGAAGTGGTGATAGAGACGAAAAGGAGAAAGAATCAAAAAAGTTTTTCAACGTTAACGCAGAGATTAAAGAAGGATTGAGGGGAGAGATTGTGAAACGATTTGGTATATATTTTCTTTTTTTCATCGTACTGTTTTCTTGTGAAACAACAGGGGGGACGAAGGGAGTACCCTTAGGAAAAAAGGGGGGGAAGGAGAGTGAGGGGACCTTTTTTAAAGAGATAACCTCCTTTGAAAAGACCAAAGATCCCAAAAAATTAGTCAGCTCAATCGAAGAGTACGGGGTTGATAAACTAAGTGAGAATCAGCAGATTCTCTACGCCAACGCCCTCTTTCTTAACGGAGACCCTCAGAGTTCAAAAGAGGAATTAAATAAAATTCTCCAAGAGGATAGCAAGAATGTCGATGCTATCTACACTCTCGCACTGATCGCGGCTCAAGGAGAGGATGAGAGAGACCTCTCTGCCAACATAGATAAAGTTCTCGCTATCGATCCAAACCACTCAGGGGCCCTCTTTTTAAAGGGGGATTCGGAGTATCGAAAACGCAACTACTCGAAAGCGAATGACTACCTACGAAAATCGTTAATTTCAGATCCTCAAAATGTCGTGACCTTAGTCAAACTAGCCACGGTCAATGAGTTGCTCAACAACATAGAGTTGGCCTTTAGTTATATCGATATCGCCTTAAAAATCTCCCCCGATTACAGCTATCTCTATACGCAGCAGGCGAGTCTTCACCTGCGTAAACAAGAGATCCCAGAGACTTTAGACTCTCTCTCTAAAGCGATTAAACTAGAACCGGATAATCCGTGGAACTACCTCGATAGAGCGATGATTTTAGTCACCTATCAAAAAGATAAGAAGAGCGCCCAGAAGGATATCGATCGAGTACTAGCCCTAGATCCCAACAACATTAAGGGTCTCGCATTTGAGGCTGGAATCGCCCAAGATGAGTATAAATTTGACCGCTCTAAAGAGTTCTTCCAAAAAATATTGGCACAGAACCCTAAGTACTACTACGCCTTCTCCTCATTGGCGGAGATGGCAGTCGTCGAGAGCGACTTTGAGGCGGCGAGTGAGTACCTCTCACAGTATTTCGAACTCTCTCGCAACGATGAAAAAAAAGAGTTTTATCTGAATATGTTGTGGGGAGTCTCTCTGCAAAGATCGGGCAAAAAAGATGAGGCACTAAATGTCTATCGTAAGATAACCAACGAGCAGGAAAAGAATAGTGTAGAGGCGACGATCGCCGCCTACTTTGAAAATAGGGTCAGTTTTAACAGTGTGTTGCAATCGATTACAGCGATTAAAAATCCGTATAAACAGAAGTCGTATCACTTCTATTTGGGTCTCTTCGCCCTTGCCAATAATAGTGAACAGACGAAAGACCTAAAAGAGGCGGGGGAGTTTCCCTCTTTTAATCGAGAATCGTGGATGGCCAGCGCTCTGCTTCGCTAGCGTTCTCATCCCTCTTGACGGAGGGGTGGGTAGACCAGAGACAAAAGAGAACCTTTTTGATTCTCACCCCCCCACTAAAATATCTCTGAAATATCTCTCAAAAGAACCTCATTTTCATTTTAACTCGACTTTTTTTATCGATCCCGTGATTTGTTACGACTTGGTTGAAATCTTCACTCAGTCCAAAAAAACTCCGTTTTCACCTCTAAGAGGAGAGGAGAACTCTCTTATTTTCTGAAATCGATTTTTTTAGAGGTACCCGTTGATGAATACGGGAACTTGTCAATCGATAAAAATGTAGATAGAATACGGAGATGCTAGTAAAAAAGAGTTTGGTCGGACGAATTCTCCCGCTGTTGTTTCTGGTTGGATGTAAGGTGCCTCTTCCCGAGGTTGAACTCCCCCCCATCGAGAGAACGTATAGTGCGGCATTTACGGGTGGTACTGTTGGTATCAGAGAGGTCGATCAGTTCGCCCGTCCCAAAGATGAAGTACTCAAAAATCGTGTTCTCTATTTTGATGGCTGGAAGGTAAATGAGACATTTAAGATAGCGATCTCTACCAAATCTCTCTTTATTACCAATAAGAGTCCCCGTGATTTTAACGATATTACGATAAAATTAGTCTTAGAAGACGGCACAGAGCTCACCAATACATTTAAAGCCAGTAAATTTAAGCACTATGAAATTACTCCCCTGAGTACTACTGCGATTCAACCGAGTGCGAGTAGTGCGACTCTCTTGCCCGCCGACCAAGCTGAAATCGATACAATACAACCTATCAAGTGGATTGTCAGGGATATGTCGAGTAAACTTCCTAGCGATCCAGACACGAAGTTTCACGTTCGTATCACCGCAGAATACGCCCAGCACTACGCCGAGTTTATGTATAACTACGCCCTTCTCTTTGGGTCAAAGGAGTTTAAGGAGTATTTCTTAGCTCTGGATACGATGGTAATAGGAAGCGGTAAAAATCAATCCACCGTTTATCCTCAAGACTCGGCGGTAACACCTACGCAACTTAGTAATTATCAATCAACCTTTGAAAGAAGTGGGGGTAATCTCTATGAACCTACGCCAGCTACCGAGCCTAACCGTGACGATATCCTTCAGATTGGTCTGAGGGGAAATTTAAAAACGTATACGATTGGGGGTGTTCCTAGAGCGGGGAAACCGGTACTAAGTGCTTTAGCCGTGTACCAAGACTATGTGGGTAAAGAGAAAGGCATCGATCTCAGGTTATTTTCAAACTCTGCCTCTGTGGGGTTAGGGGGTGGCTTTCTTATCTCTGTCCACGAAAATCTTTTACAACAGTGGATCAACTCTCGCAGTAAGAACGTTTTACCTAGCTCAATGTTTCTGGTCTTCTTTCATGAGATGGGTCACTGGATTGGCTATAACCACTCGAGTAATCTAACTTACGGTATCGACAGGGCAGTGGGTCGGTGGATGAGGAAAAAACCAGAGGCACAAACGGGCTTTTACCGAGAGTATCCTAAACTAGAGAGTCTTGAAAACTTCCCTTATCTCATCACCGAACGGTTCTAGGAAATTTAACTCACTCGCAGGTATCTCTCAAAAACCCTTTTTTCACTTCCAATTTTTTACCTGCAATTTTTTACTTTCAATTTTTCACCTGCCAGAGTAAAAGAGAACTCCTTTATTCTCTAAAATCGAC
>CAZATZ010000059.1:0-8961 GCA_964488175.1 uncultured Spirochaetales bacterium | reverse complement strand
ACGAGATCTGTTCGAGAGGAATTCTATTTAAATCATAAAAAAGAAGAAAGATTCTCTCTAGGGTACCTCTAACAAGTCGATTTCAGAGAATATCGAGTTAGAAATGAAAAAGAGTTTTTTTAGAGATGGACTCTATTATAACCTTTCAACCCGAATTACCTTGATCCTCTCTCCCTTGATTTGTAGAATTCCTCGATTGAATCATTTAGATTACACCCCCACTTCTTTCATAGGAAGAGTAGAATTTAGTTTTTAGAGTTGCTTATGAGAGTTACCTAATGGTAGAAAACTAACTAGTCACCCAGAATCTAAGCCTATGAAAAAACAGAGCTACCCAGAGGAGACTCCACCATGGAGAATACGCAAGAGACGAACTTACAAGAAGCTAGCAATGCAAAAGAGATCCCTTTATGGATCGCTATCATCCCAGTCATCGCTCTTATCTCTTTCCTAAGCATTGGTATTATTGTTTATGGGCTAGATCCTCATATCCCTATCTTGGCAGCGGCTGTCGTGGCCGCCCTCATCAGTTATCTCGTGGGCGAAAAGTGGCACGACGTTGAAAATGGAATGCTGGGAAGTATCCTCAATGCGATGCAGGCGTGTATTATTCTGATGATTGTCGGAATGCTCATTGGAATTTGGATTCAAGCGGGGATTGTTCCCTCTCTCGTCTACTACGGAGTACAATTAATCAGCCCACGATTTTTCTTAATTACAGCCCTTTTCTTGACTAGTATCGTAGCTCTTGCGACGGGAAGCTCTTGGTCGACCGTCGGAACTATCGGAATCGCTCTTATTGGAATCGCAGGTGCACTGAAAATCCCCCTCCCCGTCGCCGCTGGTGCGATTATCTCAGGGGCTTATTTTGGCGATAAGCTATCCCCCTTCTCTGATACGACAAACCTCGCTCCAGCGATGGCGGGAACGGAGCTCTTTCTTCATATCAAATCGATGCTCTACTCTAGCATCCCCGCCTACCTTATTTCTGCGATAATCTTCTTTTTTATCGGATTAAGTTATAACACAGGGGTTGCGACCATTGGTGAAATCCTCCAGTTACGAGAGGGCCTTTTGGAGCTCTTTACGATTACTCCTTGGCTTCTTTTGCCACCTCTCTTCGTCGTTGTTATCGTCTTTTTTAAAATCCCTGTCATCCCTGGTCTTATCATAAATATCATCCTCGCTGGAATTTTCGGTGCTATTTTTCAAGGATCTTCCCTCTCCGAAATCCTCACGGTTGCCCACTACGGTAACGAGATAGAGTCGAGCATTCCGGCCGTCA
This sequence comes from uncultured Spirochaetales bacterium, assembly GCA_964488175.1. GTDB lineage: Bacteria > Spirochaetota > Spirochaetia > SP-2023 > CAYRNA01 > CAZATZ01. The sequence goes on along the minus strand of CAZATZ010000059.1, from coordinate 7,676 downwards.
GTGAGCTACTCAATCGCGGAGGACTCGACAGTATGTTATGGACGATCTCCTTGATTATTATCGCCATGAGTTTTGGCGGGATTATGGAGTCAAGCGGATTTATGCGAAGTATCGTCCTCTCACTGACCAAACCAATTAGAGGAACAGGCACGCTGGTAACCACGACGATTCTAACCTGCGTAGGGGTCAATGCGACCTGTGCCGATCAGTATCTCTCTATCGTTCTTCCTGGGCGAATGTACCGTGATCTCTACTCAAAATACAACCTTGACCCAAGAATGCTCTCACGCTCTTTAGAGAGCGGAGGTACGATAACCTCTCCCTTCTTTATCTGGAATACGTGCGGTGCGACGATGGCTGGATTTTTAGGGGTCTCTCCCATTTTTTATTTTATTTTCTGCTTCTTCAACCTCATCAATCCACTCATTGAGATTATCTACGCCTTTAGCGGAAAGTTCATCATCTATGCTAACCCCGAAGAGACGAAAGAGAACTCTTTAAAAGAGGCTGGGCAAGTGTAACGACCAAGTGTAACGACCTAGACGCTCTAAAGGGTGCCTCTAAAAAATCGATTTCGGAGAATACCGTAGTTCTATTTTAGAGAGTCAAGGGAGTGAAAACGGAGTTTAGCCAATATTTATCACGATGCGAAATTGGCTAAATTGACAGAAAAGATCGAGTGAGAACTGAAAAAGAGTGGTTAAGAGGAGCCCAAGAGTCAAAAAATTCAAGGAAGTGATTTACAGAACGATTGACAAGGATCTCGGTTTACCGTAGTCTAGGCGAGACAGTGGTCGAAGTGTTGCAACTCTTGTTATAAAGAACTCACGATTTTGACAAGGCCAGAGAGACACCCGAAGAAGTAGACCCCTTGTCCCGTGAGAGAGTATTGAAGATCTAAGTTGAGATTGAAAAAGAGATTTTTGAGAGTCTCCTTCCCCTAAAATTAGGAAGAGAGACTCTTTACCTTTAAGGAGCGTATAGTTCGTATGAAAAGAACTTTTCAGCCAAGCCGAACCAGACGGAAAAGAAAGCATGGATTTCGTGCTCGCATGAGTCAAAAATCGGGTCGTGCCGTTTTAGCACGCCGAAGAAAAAAGGGGCGAAAAAAGCTCACTGTAGCCGATGAGAAGAAGTCTTACTAGAGAGAGACGAATTCGAAAGACGGGAGAGTTTCGCTCGCTGTATAAAAACGGCGAGAGAGTCAGCTGTTTTGGTCTGAAGCTCTTTTATACCGAAAATAGTCTTGGTTTCTCCCGTGTCGGCTTCTCCCTTGTGCGAAAGTACGGAAATGCCGTTGAGAGAAACCGTGCTAAGCGTATCGCAAAAGAGATATATCGAGAGTATGAGAGTCGCTTATCGGGCGGGTTTGATATGCTCTTTCTTCTGTACCGACAGAAAGACTCTTATGCAGAGCGAAAGAGACAGTTTGAAACCGTTTTGAAGCGGAAAGGGTTTTTTGAGGAGTAGAGAATTACGGAGAAGATAAACAAGGAAATAGAGTCACCAGTGGCGATGAGAAGCTCGCAGAGAATTTTTTATCGCTCCTCTTTTATTGTGGTTCTAATAAGTCGTCTTTTAATACGTTTTATCGTTTTTTATCAGCGGTTTATCTCTCCTCTCTTTCCTCGAAGTTGTCGCTATTTTCCTACCTGCTCTGAGTATATGAAAGAAGCTCTTAAAAAGTATCCCATCCAAAAAGCTCTCTTCCTCTCTCTTCGTCGAATTCTTCGTTGTCATCCCTTCGGCTCTTCGGGGTATGACCCTTTACCCTAAGGGTACCTCAGAGATGGAGTCTCGGAGAGTTCTACCACAAAATCTGAACTCACTCGGCTCCATGATTATTTACGACGATTTGCGACGATTTGCGATGATTTACGACAACGATTCAAAAGGATTTGCTAGCAAAGGTTTATCACCCAATCGCTTTTTTCGAACTCTAGGAAGGAGTATTTCTCGCCCTTCCATCATCCCCCAATGAAGGAGAAGAGGTGGTGAAACCCTCTTTACCTGTGGTCGCTCACTCGTGGTCGCTCATCCGATATGATAAAAAAAATTAACAGGGAGATTTCTTAAATGTTTGACAGAAAAACGCTACTTTTCGTTCTTTTTTCCGTAGGTATTCTCTTTTTCTGGCAAAAATATATCGCTCCCCCCCCCGTCTCTGCTCCCCTGCGAGAAGAGAGTTCCCCCCTCCCCTCCCACTCTCAAGGTAGTGCCTCGGGAGAAGTTGTTGGTCAGAGCGTCGAACAGGGGACTCTCGTAAGTTCTGGAGAACTCGTCCCCGTGGCTATTGACGGGGTCTCTCCTGTGCGAGAGAGTATTAAGGTAGAGACGAACCTCTTCACCGCCGTTATCGACTCAAAATCCGCCTCTCTCACCTCCTATCGGTTAAAAGAGCATCTCCTTGATAACTCTCCCTTAGACCTCCTCCTGACTCCCCCCGCCAACTCACCCGTTCCTGGTGCTTTTTACACAACCCTAGGATCGGTAAAGGGAGCTATTTTAGAGCCTGGCTTCTATGTTAAGAAGATCTCTGATACCGAAGTTATCTTTCAACGAGACTTTCAACTACGTCAATCTGACGGAACCCTCTCCGCCCCCTTCTCTTTTGAAAAACGGTTTAAGTTTAGCGATGACAACTATCTCTTTCAGCTCGAGATTATGCTAGCCAACAGCGTTAATGAGGCGATTCCTCTTGGTGCAAATGGATACGCCTACTCTCTCGACTTTGGTCCAGAGATCGGCCCCTCCTTTACAAAGATGGACAAAAGAAATGTTTATCGGAGATTTTACTACCTCTCGGGAGAGAAAGAGACGCAGATTAAGACGAAGACGGGTGCTCCCGTCGAGAACATCTTAAACCAGACGATCAAGTGGGGAGGAGTCACAGGAAAGTACTTCGCCTCCGTCGTCATTCCCCCCAATCAAACCGACTTTTCCGTGTGGGAGTACAAGGAGAGCGATACCTTTTTTCACCAGTACGGAGTCCAAAGACCCCTCATCAAGAGTAGTCTACAGACCGATACCTACTATATCTACATGGGGCCTCGAATCGAATCTCCTATGGTGAAATATAATGATAGTGGGAAAAACCCTTGGGGATTACGGGATTTACAACTCGAAAAAATGATTGACAGCGGAGGTTGGCTCGCGTGGTTAGAGGTGGGGTTAAAGTGGAGCCTCGACCTCTTTTACGGATGGATACCCAACTACGGCATCGCGATCATTTTTCTCACGATTCTCATCAAACTCTTTCTCTTTCCTCTGACTCAAAAGAGTTACAAGTCGACGAGTCGCATGCAGAAAATACAGCCGATGATGAAAGAGTTACAGGAAAAATATAAGGGGAATCCACAAAAACTAAACGTCGAGATGGGGAAATTGTACCGAACATACGGGGTGAATCCGGCGGCGGGTTGTCTCCCTCTTCTCATTCAATTTCCGTTTTTTATCGCCATCTATCAGATGTTGAATAAAAACTTTGACCTTCGGGGAGCCGTCTTCATCCCCGGTTGGATAACCGATCTCTCCACAGCCGATTTAGTCTACACGTTTGAGGTAGGAAACTGGACTCTTCCTCTGAGACTTCTACCCCTCTTCTACTTGGGGACTCAGCTCCTCATGGGAAAGACGATGCAGCCCCCTGGAGGAGGAGCAGGAGGGATCAATCAGAAGATGTTCACCATTTACATGCCGATTATGTTTACCTTTATTATGTATAATTTCCCTTCTGGGTTGTTAATTTATTGGAGTTCTTCTAACCTACTAACTCTAGTTCAACAGAAGGTTGGTAACCGCCTACAAAAAAATAAAGGAGAGGATGAACTAGTTCCTCAAACAAGAAAGAAGAGTCGTTTTCAAAAAATATTAGAGGAGAGTCAGCAGCGAGGAAAACGCTAAAATATCTTTGCTTTAGTCCCTTTTGTGTCGATTTTTTTTTAAAATTTCTCACCATAGAAAAAAGAGATGACTTCTATTTGTTTACAGCAAAATATTGTCGTAAATGGGACGAGAAAGAGAGCGTAACCGATCAAATACCCCTCTCAAAAGCTCTAAAAAGAGAGATCTAAGAGAGTCTCCACCGGAGGGGGGAGAGAACAAAAACCTAAAAAAAGAGAGTACGAAGGAGAGAGCAATGAGGCCACAATTTACGGCAAAAACGGAAAAAAAAGCTATCCAAAAGGCGATTAAGTCTTTGAAGTTAAATGAAGAGAGTTTCGACGTTAAAATTATTGACAGAAACGTCCCCCTTCTTTTTGGAAGAAAAGGGGTCACGATTGAAATTATTGAGCAGAAAAAGGGTCGTCCCCCCAGAAAAAGAGGAAATGAAAGAGGGGGAGAACGAGATCGAAAACCGAGAGAAGAGCGCTCTTTTCAATCGCCTGGTGAGAAGAGTGAGGTTGAAAACTCTATCGTTCAATTCATTTCACAAGTTATCGTTTTAATGGGTTGTGAGGGAGATGTTCAACTTAAAGGAAGAAATGGAAACACGCTCTTCATCGGAATTGAGAGTGAAGATTCAGCGATTATTATCGGTCGAAAAGGCAAAAATATCGATGCGTTAGGCAATCTTTCCAACGCGTATGCCAGCCGAATCCAAACCCACCGCCCTCCTCGCATCGTCCTTGATTCGGCCGACTATCTCGTAAAACGACAGAAAAGTCTGAAGAAAATAGCTCTCCAGAGTTACGATACCGTCTTGGAATCGGGAAGATCTCTCCTACTCGATTCGATGCCCCCAGAAGACAGAAAAGTCATCCACACAACGTTACGGAATAAAAAGGGAATTTCAACGAGTAGCGAGGGACGAGGACTCTATAAACGGGTGCGAGTTCTCTTAAAAGAGTCTTAGACGTACTTACCTACGGGAGGGATTCTTTGAGAAGAGTTCTTGAAATACTCCCTCTCTCTGGATTTCTTTTGGGAGGATTTTCCTATTTTAAAAAAATAAAAACCAGTATTTCTAGCACTCGACAGGGGTGAAGCTACGTTGAATACTTCAATAGCGAGGTTTTTGTGACTCTTCAAGTTCAACCACGTTCTTATTCTCAACGAATGAGAACGTCAAAGAGAATAGACTAAGATGAAAATAGGACAAAGAAATTTTTTATTCGCTCTCCTCTTCCTCTCTCTCTTCTCTCTCTCTCTCTCTGCACAGACGGATGAGTGGTACATCGATCAGCCAGTCACGCAGTACGAGGTAAACGGACTGGTATCCGTCTCAGAACAGGAGTTAGAAGGGATTCTACAGCCGAGCCTTGAGCAACCGTTTACAACCGAGTTATACAACAAGATCATCTCTTCTCTCTACGGTTTAGAATTTTTCGACCTCGTAACCATCGTCGCTGAACGAGACAGACGATACGAAAATGGAGTTCTTCTCAATATAACTGTCCAAGAGCGTCGCAGTATTCGCTCCATCACCTTCACAGGAAATAAGAAGAAACGAAAAGGGGCTCTCTCCGACGAAATTCTTTTACAGACAGGCGATATTATCACGGAGAGAGACGCCGATCTCGCAACGACCTCACTTCTCTCCTTTTACCGCACGGAGGGGTATCCAAACGCCACCGTCGAAAGTGCGGTGGTTAACGTCCCTGGAAATCTTGTCGATGTTAATTTTACCATCACGGAGGGGGATCAACTAGTCATCGGAGAGATTACCATCCGTGGCAATACGATTGTCACCGAGAAGAAATTAAAACGGGAGATGACGACCAAACAGAAAGGGGCTTTTCGCAAAGGGAATCTCGATGAGGCGGTCTTTCAAGACGACTTGCTAAAGATTGCGTATTATTACCGAGAGAGAGGGTATGTCGACGCAAAGGTCTCAGAGGTAACACGTGAGACGGCCTATGACGCAAAGAAGAAACGTAACGTCATCAACTTGACTCTACTTATCGATGAGGGAGAGCTCTGGTACTACGGGGGAATCAAATTTACTGGAAACGTTGTCTACCCCGTCGGATCTTTAGAGAGAGAGATCTCTCTAAAGCCGGGAGAGGTTTTGAATCTCACCGAACTAAACAGTGACGTGAATCAAATTCGTGAGAAGTACTACGAAAACGGATACCTCTTTAATCAAATTGAACTGATTGAGAAGAAGAACGAAGAAGAGAAGAGTATCAGCTATACGGTCGACATAAAGGAGGGGGGGAAAGCCCACCTCGAAAAAATTTCTATCGTAGGAAACTCTAAAACCAAAGACTATGTTATTTTAAGAGAGATGCCACTAGAGCCGGGAGAGGTTTTTAGTCGAGAGAAACTACAACAAGGTCTTCAATCTCTCTACGGAACTCAGTACTTTTCCTCCGTTGAACCCGACGTTCAGCAGGGAAGTGCGCCGGGGTTGATGGAGCTGACTCTCAACGTCGAAGAGGGGAAGACGGCGACGATTGGGGGGGGATTAAGTTACTCTCCAGGACCGGATTTCCCCCTCTCGCTTCAATTAAATTGGCAAGAGAAAAACTTCTTGGGGTACGGGCAGACACTCGGAGTGCAGGGAACAGTCAATCCGACGGAGCAGAGCGTTTCCCTCAGTTTTGCAGAACCAAGACTCTTAAAAACCCGTTGGTATCTAGGAGCGGATTTCTCTTTTTCTCATAAGTTTATCGATTTTGTCTCCCAAGATCTCGATGGAAACAAGCTCCCAGACCCCTACCTAAGTCAAGCGAGTTACGATAGTGTCGGGTTTTACGTTCCCGAAGAAAACTTGATGAACTACGACTATTATAATCTCTCGTTGGGGCTGAGTACTGGTTATACGTGGGTAAAATCCCTTTTTAATTACGCCACAAAACTTCAGTTGACGGGTGGATATAGAACGGGGTTTGATCGTATCAATTACGATGTCAATGCGTTCTCCCCCCTCTCTTCTACCATCCGAGAAAATCAGGGGAAGTTTCTCTTAAATGACTACATCTGGTTTAAAGGAATTATCGATAGTCGCGATTTCCCCAGTGACCCTACCCGTGGATTTGTTCTGAGTGAGACCTTCACCATCGGAGGGATCTTCCCGAGCCATTCCCGAGACTACTTAAAGACCGTCTCTCGATTCGCCTTCGCCGTACCCTTGGTCGACTGGGACGTGACGGACAACTACAATCTAAAAGTTGTCTTCTTCTTTCAAACCGCACTCTCAAACCTCTGGAACAAGCCGAACAAACAGAATAGACCTATTGACCCGACCTTAGACGGTTTCTATATCGATGGAATATTTACGGCTCCTGGGTGGTCGACACAGACCGATGCGACCGATCTCTGGGATACACGTGCGGAGATTCGTATCCCCTTCCTCCCCCGTTTTCTGAGCTTTGATATCTTCTTGAATATGATCGGATTGTGGCGAAGCAAAGAGGCATTTAAAGCGATGCAGATCCAAGATTATCGCTTTAGTTTTGGATTGGGTCCTCGCCTCGCCCTTCCCCAATTTCCGATCGGACTCTACTTTGTTAAGATATTCTCTGTCGATGAAGATGGTTCGGTCAACCTAAATCCAGAACCAGCGCAGACGGGGCTAGGAAACGGGTGGTATTTTAAAATACTCTTCAATATCGATCTCTACTAGGTCTCCATTTCTCAAGGAAGACCTTCTCCCCCGCCCCCGTCTTGCTCTCTCTCAAAGTTCTTACTCCTTCCTCTGAAAAACCCTTGAGTCCCTCTCTTCATACTCT
>CAZATZ010000058.1:0-9123 GCA_964488175.1 uncultured Spirochaetales bacterium | reverse complement strand
GCTAGTATGCATGGAGAGAATTCCTACATTATCAATTTAAAGGGTGCCTCTCAAGAGAGCTTCTTGTAAGCTCGATCCGTCTATAACTGGCATTTTAAATCTTATTTTCTCAAGAAAAGAAATTTTAATTACTGAAAAGAACCTAGCGTTGTCGTACTTTTACGATAGGTATACTTTTAAAAAAATCTAATCTTTATATGATCTTTAGAAAGAGGGTTTTTTTAGAGGTACTAAAAATAGAAAGAGAGAACAAAAAGAGTATTCTCCTCAATCTTTAGAGAGCACTTTAACCTGTTATCACCATAGAAAAGGAGAATAAGCGATTAGATGTCTCGTTTTTCAAAGATAATTCCACCGATTCTGTTTCTCTCTATTTTTTTACTCTCCCCCCTCCCTCTCTCTCTCCAACAATCCTCACCCAACCAGAGACAGACACCCAATAATGCTCAAAAAAAACGTGTCACAGGACAAGGAAGCCAACAACAAAAATCGCCGCAATCTAAAAAAAGACAGACAAACGCTGGTCGAGGTAACGCTGGAAGTAAGGCGGCAAGTAGTGCAAAACTCTCGGGAAAAAGAACCCAAGGAAACGCAAGGCAACAAGCAAACTCTAAACCACAAGGAAAACCTAACCCGCAAGCAAAGAGTAAAGCGAAAGGAAAGCCTAATCCGCAATCAAAGAGTAAAGTTAAAGGAAAGCCTAAAACTCAAGCAAACTCTAACCCTCAAGGAAAAACCAAAGTTAAAGGAAAGCCAAAACCCCAAGGAAACTCTAAACCCCAAGATCAGACGAAAGTCAAAGGCAAGAGAAGAAAAGTAGCGGATAACAGTAAATCTCCCCGAGGCGCAATCGCAGCCTCTACTTCGGAGAGTGACTCTTCTGGCAAGAAAATCGTCCGTGTTTACAATACAGGAGATGGAACTCCCCCAAAATCGATCTTTGCTCTGGGAATTGAGAGTGGAATCCTCTTTAATAAACCGACCATCAAGAATGCGTCCAACGGCTTTGCCGAGGCGAAGTACTCTCAAGACAGCCCTGATTTTTTGATCGGCTTACTCTTTACGATACGCGCCAATAAATACTTCGATATAAATATGCCTTTTTCTTTTGGTCAAGTGAGCTATAGTGTCAACTTTAGTACACGCGAAGACACAGATGTTTTCACTGGCTCCTCTTTGAAAAATGAGACTGGTCGCCTTCGTGCCTCTTTCCTTAATATTGGGCTTCAAATCTCCCCTCGACTTCCGATTCAAGACTTTGCTATCTTTTTAACTCTCGGAATCGATCTCTGGCAGACGATAGGAAATCCTAGTCTAACTGGTTTGGATGAGACTCTCTCGGCTAATTATATCGGAGATGACTTAAAGGTAGAATCCACCTTTCAGCAGATCCAAATTCCTCTGGGGGGAGGTTTTGAATACGCAATAGAAGATACTCACCTATTCCGTCTTAGCGTCTTGTACAACTTCCCTGTTTTTTCAAAGAGTGAGGGGAAGGATAAAGCTGTCTTTGAAGAGGCAAGTTTCTCATCGACCGACGGAACAAATATCTCGATGCGTTCATCAAATCGACCTCTCCAAATAGGTCAACTAAGGGTTCTTCTCGGCTATTCATACCGGTTTGATTCGCTACAAGAGGAGACTAAAGTTGTCAAAAAGAAGAGATCCACAGAGACGGTAACTAAAACAGAACTGCCGAGTCAAGACAAAACTCTAGAGGGAGATAGCACCACCGCCCAAACCGGGGGAAGAGAGTAGCGAAGAAAATCGGGCGTCATCATCCGCCTCAATCCAGTGTACATTGGGAATCTTTCGAAAAAATGTCTCCTGTCGCTTCGCGTACCGTCGCGTATTTCTTTGAATCAGAGAGAGTCTCTCCTCTCTTGAAAGAGTGCTATACTGTGGATCAAAAAACTCTCTGTACCCTATCGCGGTAATGCTCGGATCTCCCCATTTGGCTCCCAGATCTCTTAGAGTTTGAATCTCCTCTTCTAAACCCTCGTCGAACATCTGTCGCACCCGCTGATCGATACGGTGATAGAGTTCTTGGCGATCTCTTTTTAATCCAATCAAAAGAGGCGCTCTCTCTCCCCGTAATCTCTCACGCAGGGTAGGAACCATTTTAAACGATGAGAATAACTCGCCTGTGTAACGGCAAACCGCAAGGGAGCGTAAAATCCGCTGTCTATCATTTGGGGAGATCTCACCAGCACGAAGAGGGTCTCTCTCGGTGAGCTCCTTGAAGAGAGATTCTCCTCCTCGCTCGAGGTACTCCTCCTCTAGCTCTTCGATAATACGGGGGGGAATGGGAGGGATATTTGGTAAGCCGTAGAGGAAGTGTTTGAGGTAGAAGGGGGTTCCCACGACTAAGAGAGGGAGTCTTCCTCTCTCTTGTATCTCATCGATAGCCCTATCCGTCTTTTTGATGAACTGAGCTACGTCGAAGCTCTCTTGGTAACCGAGTAGATCGATAAGGTGGTAAGGAATCTCTTCCTGCTCCCCTTTCGACGGCTTCGCACTCCCAATCGACAAATCACGGTAAATTTGCACGGAGTCAACACTGATTATCTCGATGGGGGGAAGAGGAGGCGATTTAGAAGAGTTGGGGGAATTGGATGAATCAGAGGAGTAAAAGCGGTGAAGAAAACTACTTTTTCCAATCCCCGTAGAACCTAGAAGAGCAACGATCAAGGATTTCGGTCGAAGTTAACGGGAGTTTTTTCATCGAATAACTGCTCCGCACTGACCTGAAGATGATCGTATCGTGGCTTCTCATCCTCTTTACGGTTGAACTTCGCCTCTTTTTGCAGTGTGATCGCATGCGTTGTGATAGCACAGGTTAGGGCGTAACTGTTATCGGTGTAGTTGATCAATTTCTCTAGAGGCATCTTGACCATCTTGATGTTCTGTATCTCGTCCTCTTGTGAAAAACTCATAATTATTCCTCTTACTCTGCCAAAAGTTCTCGCTCATCTCTAAGAATTTGAGAAAGAAGATTTGGTGTAACTCGCTGCGACTTTGTACTTTTAAGGTGCTGAAAAAGCTAACTCAAAAGCCTTTTATACCCTAAGTATTTTATGAGATAAACTCAAGTATTTTTTGGATTTTATTCGATTCTCTTTGAGCGACTCTTGCCAAAGTACTTGGAAAGAGGAGAGAGATTAGTAGTCAATCTGGAGAAGTACACTCTCTTGCCACTCCAACCTTGACTCTAGCTTCAAGGAGGCAAATCTCTCTTTAATCTCAAACTCTCTCTCTTTTACCTTGCTAATAATGCCAAATTGACCATTTCCCAGATACGCAAAGCTCTCCCCTTTTTGAAGGGGGTGCTTCTCCTCTAACTGCTTTAAGTAACAGTCAAAGTGTACGACGCTCTCTTGCGAAGAGACAATCGCTTCCAATACTTTTTCGATGGGTTTTTGGCAGGAAGAACAGATCAAATCGAAGGGGAGAGCGGCGGGAAGGTAAGATTTTGAAAGGCGAGAATCTCTAGGAGCTCTCTTTTTCGATAAAAAATCTCGATTTGATTTTTTGGACGAGCGGTGAGATCGAGAGGAGGTATTCTCCCCTTTTCGATCCTTCTTATGATTTTTATCGCTCCCCCGTGGTTTGGCTTTCAAAAGTACTCAACTCCTTATCGGCAATATAGGGATTTAAAATTCCGCCAGTTAAGATAGTTGCTAACTCATCTATGGCAGTCTCTAAGTATTCCCTATTTCCAAGACGCTCACGCACCAAAGAGAGTCTATCACCATCGGACAACTCTGTAAATACTTTGGGGATTTTGTACCGCTTTTTGTTCGCTTTCACGTACGATTCCTCTCGTTATCAACCTCTTTTAATTGTAGGTACCTCTAAAAAACCTTTTTCAGTTCTAACTCGATCTTTTCTGTCAATCTCAAGACGTCGTTCTCTCACTGAAATACTCATTTAGCCCAGTGGTAAATCTCGGCTAAACTCCGTGTTCAGTTTCTTGATTTGTCAAAAAATATCTTCGTCATTTTCTGAAGTCGACTTTTAAAAGGAACCCTTATGAGGTGCGATTAGTCCAGTACTATTTAATTCGTCAAAAGAGGTGAGGTAAGTAGAGCATTTTTTTAGGGAAAGAATTTTTTATAAAAAAAAGGTCAAAACTCATCTCAAATTCACTTAGTTTTCTCTCTTCTCGGTAGATGAGAGCGCTTCGCCGAATTCGTTCCTGTTTACGAATATTGAGGGCTTGGGAGAGCTCTTCAAAGGGTAAAACCCACGTCTTGACCTCGATAAAATGGAGACTCCCCTCTTTTAACATAATCAGATCGATCTCTCCCTCTCCGCAGAGAAAATTTTTGGTGAGAAGTTCAAATCCTCTCCTCTCTAAAACCTCCGAGGCGAGCCTCTCTCCCCATCGACCAACTTGAGTGCTATTTCTCTTTTTTGACTCGCTCATGACAATCTAACCCGCATGATACCCCTCTTTTACCACCTCTTAAGCAGAGACCTCTGCCACCAAGGGTCGCAAGAGGAGTAATTTAGCAATCTTTTTGTGCGGGGCTTCTTCTGCGGATCGTCTTGGAAAAATCCGAAAGACTCTCTTACTTCACGGAGTTCTCTTGCGTGAGGGAGTGGCTCAGGTGGTAGAGGGTGATACCAAGAATGGTGAGAGCGGCGGTCCAGTTGATAAGCCCTATCGAGATAAAAATACCGAGGATTCCCCAATCGGTATATTTTGTGACTAGGGAGAAGACCACAAAGGGAGCGACAATTTGACGGAGAAGCCCGATCCAAGCGATACTACGAGGCTTTTTGATCCCCTGCAAGAGTGAGGAGCAACTAAAGAGAAGGAGGTAGCAGTAGTAGGTAAATCCTGCGACCATGAGGTATAGAAATCCTCCCGCTAAAACGGAGGGGGAGTCTGTAAAAAGGGAGAGCCAAAATTTTCCCGCTGGTAAGATGATAAGTAGCATGATAATCATGACAAAAAATCCCATTTTTAGCGAAACTTTAAACCCTTCACGAACCCGATCATACTCTTTAGCCCCCATATTTTGTCCGACAATCGAGAGAAGAGCGACATTTAATCCCATCGCCGGTAAGAGAGCGATCTGTTCGATACGGACTCCGATAAGATAGGAGGCGAGGGCGTCGTCCTGACCTAAGAGGCTTAGGAACGAATTGATCACAAAAATCCCACCTGAGATAAGAATCATATTGAAGGCTTGAGGATACCCCTGCTGGAGAATCTCTTTGATGAGTCTCCCCTGTACTCGAAAGTGTTCTGATTTCAGCCCCTCTAAAACTCTCTCCTGTCTGACACGAATCGTGAGGTAGATAAGACCTAAAAATTGTGCGAGGACGGTAGCGAGGGCGATCCCTGGGATTCCCATCGAGGGAATAAATCCCCCTCCGAAGAGAAAGAGCGGATCAAGTCCGATGTTGAGGATGGTCGAGCCGATCATCATATTTCGGTAGCTCTTCGTATCCCCTGCTGCGTTGAGCAAACCGTTACAAATCGTACCTAGTACATTAATTGGAAACCCCCAGATAATGATTCGCATGTACGAGATCGCCAACTCGAGCGAGGCGTCGCTCGCCCCCTGCCCTTTAAAGAAGAGAGGAAGAAGCGGGGGGAAGACGAGATAGATAAAAAGGGTCAATCCTCCCGCTATCCAGAGGAGATGGGCGAAGAGCGTATTCTTTAAATCGTTATCTTTCTGACCGATAGCCGTGGCGATGGCGGCGACTCCCGCGCTATTTAATCCCACGACAAGAGACATGAGCAGAAGATAGGAGGCGAAGGTTAAAGAGAGCGCACTGAGACCCGCGGTTGACCACTGTCCAGCAAAGTAGGTATCGGTTAAATTGTAGAAGGTCATAAAAAGCGAACCGATACTGGCTGGAATCGCCAAACGTAACAGATGCCTTGAAATCTTTCCCGTCGTCAGATCGCTGCTTATTCCCATCGAATTTTTTCCTCTTCTCTCTGTTAGGCACCTCTAAGAGCCAAATTTTCTTCTACGTGGCACCTCTAAAAAAACTCTTTTTCAGTTCTAACTCGATCGTATTCTGAAACCGACTTTTTAGAGGTACCCTAAGTTAACCAATTTTATCGATAATATCTTCTTTTCCTCAAAATTTTCTTTGTTAAATCCAGATGCGAGAGCTTTTCACGGATGATTTACGGATAATTTATGGATGATTCCCTCTCGCATCACACCTCTCCGTTTCAGAGAACGTTGAAGAGAAATCAGTATTTCAGCGAGGAGGGATTGTCACAGGAGATTGAGGGATATTGTGAGAGGTACCCTAGTATGAGAGTTGTAAAATGACCCTCTCACGAGAGGAGCGCTGAGTTATTTTGAGGTAGATGCTCTCTTGGTCACTGTTGTAGTAGTACCCCGAGTGGTACGCGGCAAAACCAGGGTCGGAACGCCAATCAACGTTTAAGAGTTGAAGTCGACTTAGACCCGTTACCCCTCGAATCATCATGTAGTGGGTCTCGCCAACGGGAAAATCAAAGGAGAGGGTGTAGGTACTCCCCTCTTTTTGCAAGGTGGGATTCTCTCCTATGGTATAGATGAGAAGAGGGGGGCTGGTCGTTCCGATTCCTGGAGCGGTTATAAATCGAGTCGGCCAGAAATTACCTAAGCCTAAATAACCGAGAGTAGACTGCCAGTAGTAGAGACCTTCGCGATTACTTAGGAGAAACTCTTCCAGTCGCTCTTGAGAACCCTCTTCGTCCAGCTTCAACGCCGTTTTTAAGATATGAATAGCCAACTCCTTGTACTCTTTCTCTTTGGAAGAGTCTTGGCTAAGTCGTGAGAGAAGATAGGCGGTAAAGATCGTCTGTACCGGACCACTCTCTTGCGACGGTTCAAAGATGGAGAGATCGCCCCCCTCACCCGCCGTCACGGCTGAGAGAAGGTTCGCATCGACCCAGTCGGAAAAAGAGTCTTTTAATTCGTTTAAATCGTCTTCTTGATAGGTATCTTGAAAATCTAAGAGAGCGAGCAAGGCTCCCGAGGAGAGAGTATTAAAAGGTGTATTCTGATAAAATTCGGTGAACGATTGGTGAACTAACGAGTTCTGTATCGATTCAATCAGGAGGGGATACTGTTGCGGGATGTACCTCTGCAACCTCTGAGCTAGATTCGTCTCCCACTCGATCTCCTCTCCTTTAAGGATCGTTTCATACTCACTTCCTCGCTCGCGAAGGTCTCCTGCGAGAGGAGAACCAAGCCAATCAAGACCCGATTGAGGAAGATTATCCTGCCAGTCGCGCAGAGAGATTCCCTTATTGAGAAAGAACTGGGAGTAGAAAATAACCCTCTCAGAACTCCACTCTGACTCGAAAGAAGTCGCTAACCGTCCTCTTAGTTCTTCGTTTAAGCTCGTTACCTGCTGAGTCAACTCCTCTAATAAAAGCGGAGACTCGCTATCTGCCCTCGTTATCTTTTGAGTCAGACTCTCAAGTGTCGGTGTCGCACTAACCGCACGAAGATCTAGCCGATGAGTCCCCTCTCTGCTCTTAACAAGGAGTCGCTTTTTTTCTACTGAAATCTGAACAGAATCGGAACTAAGACGGTATTCAATGACCTGATCTTCATCGTCTTTGGGTAGAAAGAAAGAGACTCCATTTTTTGTCGACCAGTTTTCAACGCTGACCCCCTTTGAGAGTTTAATCGGAATGGAAACATCCTCTATTTTGGGAGTCACGGGGGGGATCGTGAGATTAAATTGAGCCCCCTCCCCGTTGAAAGAAATATCGAGTTTTACTTTATTATCTAGCAAGACAGAGGCCGAACGCTGATTCTTTTTTAGATCCTGAATAAAGAGAGGAAAGTCGAGATCGTTTGTGGTCACGGCGTGGATTCGCAAAAAGGGAGAGGTTAGGAGAATAAAGGGGTTGGTCTCTATCCGAATAGAGTTTGTTCCCTTGAACCCGACCTCGTTATTTAGACGAGAGAGACGAAGGGGTGAGCGTATCTTTAAAACCTGCGTGCTGACTCTCTCTTTCGACTCTCCGAGAGGGGGAACTGGGAAGAAAGAGGAGTAACTTCTAGTAAAATAGAGAGAGAAAAAAAACACGACTAACGTGAAATAAAAGAGAGTTAAAAGAGAAAATCTCCTAACCATAAACAGCCGAACCTTTTCCTTTTCTCGATCAAGATTTGCCGTGCAATATCTACCGAGCTAATATCTGCCGAAGGGCGAGTCATTTTACTAAAAGAGTATCTCTCAAGAGAGATCTAAACGTCTAGCACCATCTCTAAAAAACCTCTTTTCATTTCTAACGAGATCTGTTCTAAAATCGACTTTTGAGAGGTACCCTTATAATAATTCGACTCTCGAGAGCGGATTCTTGAGAAAAGTATTTTTTTTTAAAGTTTTTCGGTAGGATCAGATTGATATAAATCAAAATAAGTTAAAAAGAGAGGTGGCTGAAAAGCCGAAACTTTAAAGATACTCTAGGAAAAAGAGTAGAAGAAAATGAGAGAAAATCCAATTTTATGGGGAGTTGTTCTTGAAGTTGTTCTTGGAGTTGTGATGGGAAATTTTAGTGGGGAAAGAAAATTTAAAAGAGAGATTAGCGGCGAAGGTACTTTAATTCACGGGGAAGTTCGACGTTGTTACCCTGTGAATCCTCGCCGTATCCACTCTTCGCTAGTACCTTAATATCGGACAACGCTCGCTGGTCACCGATAAACTTGACAACGATTTTCGTATCGATATCGAGCATTCCTTGAGCTTGAAAGGAGATAACAGTCCGTTTCACCAACTCGTAAAAACTCTCATCTTCGTAAAAATCGATCGACTCAATAAGGGTGGAAAAACTGTCGTAGAGACAGAGCTTCTTCTCCTCCCAGAGGATTAAAAAGACCTCTCGCAACTTACCTCGAAGAATATTTTCAATGTTGTGGTGTTCTTCTTTTTGCCAAAAGAAAACGATCCGTCTTATCTTACTAAAGATGTTCGCACGGACGACCTTTCGTTCAATCCCCTCTCTGTTCTCTTTGAGAGAGGGATGAGAGAAGATCATCTTGAGAATAAGCCGTCTTTTTTGTTGATTGATCTCTTCGTTGGCCCGAAAGAGATCCATCGGGCTACTCGTATCGTAGGTGTGATTATTTAACTGCATCTTAA